>NZ_DXLG01000068.1 GCF_019414865.1 Veillonella sp. | reverse complement strand
GCGGGTGGTTTAATGATTCGCGACTACGTCGCGAACCAGTCTAAAGACAATAATAAAAAAGGCCCGCTAAGCGAGCCTCTTTATTATTTTTGTTTGCAAACTTGGTTACCAACTGTGCAGCTTGTTTTGCAAGCAGATTGGCAAGATGTTTGACATTCCCCACAACCGCCAGTTTTAGCAGTTTTTTGCAAGGATTCAGTGTTGATAGTACGAATACGTTTAGCCATGGTTATCCTCCTCAATACTTATCGAATGATATTTATTTTATCATATTTATGAAAAGCCTGTAAAATACTATTTAGTTATGTTTTCTTCTACAGATTTTATTTTATTAACTTCTGTAGTTTTATTTGCATCCGCTCCTACTGTTGTTGCGGCGCTTGTAACAGCATCAGCTTTTTCTTTCTTAGGAGTATCCTTACGCAATACCTTACGTAATGCCAATGCAACTGGAGTAACGATAACAGCTGCAAAAACAGCTTCTGGAATACCATGCGTAACAGATAAAAATACAATAGAGCCTAATACTTGATCTGGGCTTAGGTTCATTTTAATAGCAAACATATCTGCGTAAAGCAAGAAGATAAGTCCCATAACCATAATTGTATGGAATACAGTCCCCATAAATGCAGATACAAGAATACGTGGACCTTGAGGTGCTTTCCACAATAATAAGTATACTAAATATGCTAATACAGGGAAAAGTATACGTGGTAACACAGAAATGATTGGATTAATGAATAGTGGAGATAAAATATTAGGTGCTGTAATATTTTGCCACAAGCTATAGCAACCAAAGATAAACCCTACAAAAGCACCAACTTTAGGCCCCTCTACAATTGCACCAATAAGTGTCGGTACATGTAAAGTAGTTACATTAAGCGGGCCTAATGGAATAATACCATAGCCAGATACACCTAATGCGATTGTGATTCCCGCCAACAAACCAATAATGGTAAGCTCACGAATAGTAATACCACTCTTTTTCTCTTTTTTAACCTTTTTACGTTCAACGGGGCTAGTCGTTTCATTGCCTGGGATTGATACAGTTGAGTTATCATCCACTGGACGTTCATTGTTGTTCATAGATCCTCCTTCGTTCTCATTCCTTACGGATATAAGTCGAAACTAGAAATTAAATACGTTCACGGCGTCGTGAAATAATACCACGCTCTACCAATGCACCTATAATCACTGCTACACCTGTCATACCAGCTTCTAACAAAGTTGGGGTAACAAACACTAGTGGATTACCTTGATACGTTGGAAAAACGGTAGGAACTAAAGATAAAACAAACTCTGGAATATAACCACCATATAAAATATGGGCATTCATAGCGAGCCATAAACCAGCAGTTAAAACAATACGAAATAATCGTATACCTTTATAGGCTATTTCTCTTGGATATAAATAGAATACAAATACCAATAAGGATATAAGTAATGACACTAATTCTGCAAAGAGTATATTTACATTCATAGATGACGCATACATGAAATAAACCATTGGATCTTGTAGATCAATATAGAGAAGTGAACCAATATATAAGAATGGAATTGGAATAGTATACCCAATTATATCGAGTGCTTCATCTACCATTCCCCATCGATGATTTCGATTGAAAAACTTAGTAGCTAGCAACCCACAAAGTTCAATAAGTACTTGAACTATAAAATACACCACGAAGAGAAGCAACGCTGTTACAATTCCATTATCTGCGGTAAAGCTAAAGGGCGTATGCAGAAATGAAAATACAGTCCACCAAGCCCAACTATACGTATGATATCCCATACTCAATGGTAGATCATCATTAAATTTAGCATTCTTAAGTCTTCGTACCATAAGAGGTATTACGAGGGACAACACGGGGAATACTAAAATTGGTAAAGCTAGCGCGCCACTTAAAGAAAGAACTGTCGTTACAGCACTTACAAATAATGCACAGACAACGGTAAATAACCAGAAATTCTTATTCATTACGGCCTCCTACTAAACGAGTAAGACCGTATGCCAAAATCAAGCTAATAGTAACACCAATATACATAGCTACTAAGAAAGCTACATCTCGACCAACTGTTGGCCAGCTCCATAACATAGATAAATCTATACCGAGAAAAATACCTTTATAGCTAATACCGTGAATTATAATCCAACTTATAAAATAGGCAATACGGCTAATCGATTTACCCTCGCCAAAGGTACTACTTTTAAACGATAAATATGCCCAAGGCATTATTAACGATAAGAGCAAATACCATGCAAGTGCTACTGTCGCACTCGATCCATTATGAATCATATACGCAATAATAGGAATTACTACGATAAATATATTCAAGTAGATGGATCTTTTACAAATATCTATTAATGTGTTCATAAAGATCTCCTATGATATGTAATCTCTTTGTATTTTACAATAATCATAGATAAATGTCATCAAAAAAGAAAAACCTCCATATAGGTAAATAAATACCTTATATGGAGGTTTTTAATTAAGCCACTACAGAGTCAGCTGTTACATCAATTGTAGGAACAGTTTCCTTTTGTTCTTCTTTCTTCAACAATGGAGTCATGCTTTCTAAGCCGATACCCAATGTGAATAGATTATGCAACCATGCTGTTTGGCTTGGCGGCATAATACCGAGTACGCCACCACCTACAAGAGCACCATTGAAACCAACGATACCATTGTAATTTGCTTTGATGCGTTTCATCAATGCCATAGAAATGCGGCGTAAATCTACAAGAGCTTGTAGATGATCGGAAGAAATAGTAACATTTGCAATTTTTTGAGCGATTGGTGCACCTTCATTCATAGCGATACCAACATGTGCTTCAGAAATTGCTGGGGAATCGTTAATACCATCCCCTACCATCATAACAGTATAGCCTTCAGCTTTTGCTTGTTTTACATAAGCCGCTTTATCTTCTGGCAATACTTCAGCATGCAATTCATCGATGCCGAGTTCGTCAGCCACACGTTGTGCATTACGTTTGGAGTCGCCAGTCATCATGACAACCTTTTTAATGCCCAATGTATGTAAATCAGCTATAACTTGTTTTGCTTCCTCACGAACAGGGTCTTTAATACAAATAACCGCTGCTAGTGTACCTCCAATAGCGAGATAAATATGGGAAGATGAATTTGGTAAATTATTGAACTTTTCTTGTTCATCTGCAGGAATCTTTGTTTTTTCATCATCAAAGATGTAGTGAGCACTACCAATGCGTACACGGTAGCGGCCTACTTTAGATGCAATACCATGAGCTACAACGTATTCTACGTCGGAGTGCATTTCCTTGTGAGGCAAGGAATGATCCTTAGCAGCACGTACAATTGCTTTTGCCATGGAATGAGGGAAATGTTCCTCAATACATGCAGCCAATTTTAACATTTCATCTGCATCATGACCATTAAATGGAATGATTTGTTCAAACTCAGGTTCTGCTTTTGTAAGAGTACCTGTTTTATCGAATACAATCATATCTGCTTGTGCAATTTGTTCTAAGAATTTACCACCTTTAACAGTGATACCGCGTTTAGATGCTTCTTGCATAGCGGAAAGTACTGCCAATGGAATGGATAATTTAAGAGCACAAGAGAAGTCAACCATTACGAAAGACAATGCTTTCATCACATTACGAGTCAACAAGTATGTTAAACCAGCACCAATAAAGCTTATTGGAACTAATTTATCAGCCATGCGGTATGCTTGTTGTTCCATACCAGATTTCATTTGTTCAGACTCTTCGATAAGGTTAACGATTTTTTCGTAACGAGATGTTTTGGATGTGCTACGTACTTCTACAATAGCTTTACCGTCTTCTACAACAGTACCTGCATATACAGAACTGTCTTGATCGCGACGAACCGCTTCTGGTTCACCAGTCATGGAGCTTTCATTAACAAGAACAACACCATCGATAACGACGCCATCCAATGGAATCACTTCGCCTTGGCGAATAATGATTTTATCACCTGCCACAACTTCGTTAACTGGCTTGCTCACTTCGATATCGTCAACTAATACCCATACTTTATCTACGTTCAAGGACATGCTTTGAGCAAGATTCAATACGGATTTACGGTGAGTCCATTCTTCTAAGATATCGCCAATACCTAATAGGTACATAACAGCGCCAGCTGTAGGATAATCTTTTTGAAGTAATGCAGCACCAATAGCTACGCCATCAAGTACTTCTACTGTTAACTTACGTTGCCACAATGTTTTAATGGCTTTACCGATAAATTTAACACCGTCAAACCAAGCCCATGCAGCCGCAATCGGTGCAGGAAGCACTGCTTTTTTACCTAAGTAAAGTGCAGTGCGGTTAATCATCATTTCACGATATTTTTTATTTACCAAGCGAGGTGAATATTCGTTCAAAGCAGGTGCTTCGGACAAATCTAAATCGCGTAGACCGAGAACTGCATCACGCACAGCATCAGAATCGCCAGTATGTTTAATGGCGATTTGACTGCTACGAGTGTAGAAGGTTACATCTACAATTACATCATTAAGGAGTAATGTATCCTCTACATAAGCTGCTTCAGCTTCTGTAAAGCGATGACCAGTTACCTTAACATGCAAGCGATTTCTGAGTTTTCGTACAACAGAAAATTGTAACATATCTGCAATCCTCTAATTATTTGTTTTCTTCAAAGATTTCTTCGTTGCGTGCTTCGTTGATTTCTTGAGCTTCTGCCAATACATCAGATGCGGATGCTTGTACTTTTTCAGCTGTTTCTAATACAGTTTCTTTAGCGCGAAGGCCAGCTGCTACGATACCAGCATATACTTTTTTAGCGTCTTTAGAAGTTAATACTTTAAGACCTACAGTACCCAATGCAAGACCTGCTGCGAATAAGTTAGCGTTTTTAAGATTGTTTTGGTTGAAGTTGAACATGATAATATCCCTTTCTACTAATAAATATATAAAAAATTTACTTACTATATTTGAAAAGAGGAGCCCATTATAGAAACCCCTCTTTCAAATTCAGAATTCGTATTAGCTTACTTAGCAGTACGTTTAATGCCTAGTGCTTTATTGGAACCATCACAGCTGCAGTTACCACCGCAACCAGAAGATTTTTTAGAGCCAGACTTGGAGCTACCGCCACCACAGCCGCAGCCACCTTTACCAGACATTTGTTTGTAAAATTTATTGCCGATATAAGCTATTGCTAATACAACTATGAGTCCTATAACAAGATTATCCATTATTATGCCTCTTTCTCAATATCTACTAAATTACAATATGTGTCTTAGTGATAAACAAGATAAAAGCAATATCTAAAGGATATTTCCCTTTTCTCATTATCATTTAACCACGAATATTGATAATTATCAAGTATTATTTCTAAATTACTTATAACAAAATCGCATTTTTTCTATTCATTTTTGTTTAAAGAATCTAAAAGTGGCTAAACTCTCCTATTTAGCGACTCTAGATTAGAAACCTAATGCGCGACCAATGTTATAGAAGATGAAACATGCAATCCATGCAAATGTATTTTCATAGCAGAACATGAATGCAACCCATTTCCAAGAACCTGTTTCACGTTTGATAACAGCTAATGTTGCCAAACAAGGTGGGTAAATTAATACGAACAACATCATTGTTAATGCAATCAATGGTGAGAAGTTTGGATCATTTTGTAAGTAATCAGTCAATGGAGCTGGATTTTTATCATCACCACCTACTGCATATACTGTACCCAATGTAGAAATTACTACCTCTTTAGCAGCTAAACCAGCCACGAGAGACAAGCCCATCTTCCAGTCGAAGCCCAATGGTTCAAGAACTGGGTTGATTGCTTTACCAAAGGATGCTGCATAGGACTGTTCAATTTTTTCAGAAGCTTGTTCTTTATCAAGTTTGTCATTTTCAGCATCTAGGTTAGCACTATTTTTGTACATAGCCCATGCTGCAGGGAACAATTTTTGGTTTTCATCTTTAATATCATTAAATAATTCAGGTGCTTCAGAATCTTCTTCAACCGCTATTTCAGGTTCATCTTCTCCCGCATTTTTAGCCGCATCAGTAGCATCTTGTACTGTAGTTTTCATATCTTCTACAATTTTATCTACTGCCTCTTTTTGATCATCTGTAGTGATGCCAAATTGAGCTAATGTAGCAGCATCTTTCACTTCATACTCTTGAGCAACTTGTTCTTTCACTGCATCATAATCTTTGGAGTATTCAACATCCATAGGATATGCAGTAATGAACCAAATCAAGATAGATGCGGCCATAATGAAAGTACCAGCTTTAATGATGTACAATTTAGCACGTTCGTACATATGCATCCAAGTAGCTTTCAATGTAGGCAAATGATATGGAGGTAATTCCATTACAAATGGTTCAGCTTCACCAGCAAATAGGAATTTGCGGAAGATTTTTGCAAAGATAATACCGAAGATGATACCCAAGAAGTATACAGAGAATACAACTAAAGTACTATCCCAACCATTTGGGAAGAACGCATTTGCAAATAAGATATATACTGGTAAACGAGCAGAACAACTCATGAATGGTGTAATCAAAATAGTAACCATTCGATCCTTATAATTATCAAGGATACGAGCGCCCATTACAGATGGTACGGAACAACCAAATCCCAATAGCAAAGGAATAAAGGATTTACCATGCAAGCCACATGCGCGCATTACACGGTCAATAACGAAGGCTGCACGAGCCATGTAACCAGTATCTTCCAAGAAAGAAATGCCAAGGAAGAGTAATAAAATTAATGGCAAGAATGAAAGTACCGCACCTACGCCGGCAATAATACCATCAGATACGAGTGACTGTAATTGGCCCTCTGGAATAGTCTGAACCGCATAAGCTTGTAATGCAGCGAAACCATCCTCGATCCAACCTTGAGGAATACCACCAACGAAGTTAACGAACGCAAACAATAAGTACATAACAACCATGAAGATTGGTAAGCCCCAAATTCGATGCGTTAAGATTTTGTCGTAACGGTCAGAGCGTGTTTCCAATTGAGTTGGCGCTTGTGTTAAACATGTATTATATACTTCTACTGCAAAGCGGTGACGATATTCTTGGAAGACAATATCAAGATCAACTTGATCCTTAATTTCTTCACGAATAGCTTCAGCCTTTTGAATAACAGCTTCCGTATTATCAAAGCGCATAACTTTGCCAATAACGTCAGCATCTTTTTCTAACAACTTAACAGCAATCCAACGAAGTGGATATGTAACAGTGCCCGCTTGTTTTAGCAATTCTACAAGCTCACTAATTTTACCTTCTAACAAATCACCATAGTTAATTGTTACACCAGGAGCTTTTTGAGAAGCAGCTACACTAATTGTTGCTTCTAACAAGTCTTTTGTACCAATGTTTGTACGACCTACTGTGCTAACAATTGTAGCCCCTGTCATTTCTGCCATTTTTTTTAGGTCGTATTTGATGCCCATTTCTTCAGCAACGTCAGCCATGTTTAGAGCAATAACCATTGGCTTTTCAAGTTCCAATAATTGTGCAGCTAAATATAAGTTACGTTCCAAGTTAGATGCATCAAGAACATTAACAATAACATCTGGGTTATCATTTACGATAACATTACGCGCTACTAACTCATCCAAGGAACGTGCAGTTAAGCTATATGTACCTGGTAAGTCAATAAACAATAACTCATGGCCATCAAAGTTCGTATGGCCTTCCTTTTTTTCTACTGTAACGCCGGCATAGTTACCAACGTGTTGCTTCGCCCCTGTGATATTGTTAAACATTGTAGTTTTACCACAGTTAGGGTTACCTGCTAAGGCAATGCGAATTTGCCCATTTTCTGCCATGTGAACCTCCTATTGAACCTCTACATCAATCATGCCAGCTTCGCTTGTACGAAGTGCTAATTCAAAGTTTTTTACTTTGATTTCCACCGGATCCCCCAAAGGGGCAAACTTCATAACATGGATTTTTGTACCATTTACAAGACCCATGTCAATTAGACGATGCTTAACATTGCCACTGCCATGTAGTGCAACAATAAGACCAGACTCACCTGGTTTCATGTCTTTTAACTTTTTGATAGCCATACGACACCTCCTAATTATTGTACCTAACAACCTCATATTAAACACACCAAGTAATAATGCGTATTAATATCTTAAATTATTATACCAAACTAATTAGGAATTTCAACAATTATTATCATTTTTATGGTGATTTTATATCTCATATATATATTTTTTTCTCATATTAAATATGAGAATTGATTTATTAATCCCTCATAAAACCCTATGAGGTATGGTGTTATTCGCGCTGTCACCAATAAAAAAGAACACCTAAAAAATAAGAATCACTACTAAGATAATCAT
>NZ_DXLG01000067.1 GCF_019414865.1 Veillonella sp. | reverse complement strand
GGGATACATAGGTCGTTTATGTACATAGGAATTCTGTAAACAAAAGGAATATCATTTGTAAACTTTTAAGACGATTCATAAGAATCGTCTTTTTTTATTAAGTTGAAAAGTGTCCAAGTGGATGCTTTCAAGAAAAGTGAGGAGATTAACATGAGTTGTAGAAGTGACAATTTAAAAACAGGCGTAGCACGTGCACCACACAGATCTTTGCTAAAAGCTCTTGGTTTTGTTGATGAAGAAATGGGCAGACCAGTCATTGGTATTGCGAACTCTTTCAACGAAATTATCCCTGGTCACGTGGGCTTGAAAAATATTGTACAAGCCGTAAAAGACGGCATTCGCAACGCAGGTGGTGTGCCAATCGAGTTTAATACAATTGGTATTTGCGATGGCTTGGCTATGAACCACATCGGTATGAAATACTCCTTGGTAACACGTAATATCATTGCTGACTCCATCGAAGCAACAGCTATGGCAACACCATTTGATGCTATGGTATTCATTCCAAACTGCGATAAAGTAGTACCTGGTATGTTGATAGCTGCAGCTCGTCTAAACATTCCATCCGTATTCGTGTCTGGTGGTGCTATGCTTGCAGGCGTACATAATGGCAAAAAAATCGGTTTGTCTGATGTATTCGAAGCAGTAGGTAAACATCAAACTGGTGAAATGGGTGATGCTGAGTTAGCTGAAATCGAAAATACAGCATGTCCTACATGTGGTTCTTGCTCTGGTATGTACACAGCTAATACAATGAACTGCTTAACAGAAGCTCTTGGTATGGGCCTTCCTGGTAATGGTACAATTCCAGCAGTATACTCCGAACGTTTACGTCTTGCTAAATTAGCAGGTATGCAAGCAGTAGAGGTATTAAAAGCAAATCTTCGTCCTAAAGACATTATGACACGCGAAGCTTTTGAAAATGCAGTGGCTCTAGATATGGCTTTGGGTGGCTCCTCTAATACAGCACTTCATTTGCCAGCTATCGCTCACGAAGCAGGTGTACCATTGCCCTTGGACGACTTCGATCGCATTGCACAAAACACACCTCAATTGTCTAAACTTTCTCCATCTGGTAAATACTTTATCGAAGACTTGTATGCTGCCGGCGGCGTATCTGCTGTGTTGAAACGTTTAGCAGAAAATGGTCGTTTGCATACAGATTGCAAAACTGTAGCTCTTAAAACACAAGGTGAAATTGCAGCGGTAGCTCATGTAACTGATGAAGACGTTATTCATCCTTGGAATAATCCTGTTCATGAAACAGGTGGTATTGCCGTTCTTAAAGGTAACCTTGCTGTAGACGGTTCCGTTGTAAAAGCAGGTGCCGTAGATGAAGATATGCTTGTTCACTCTGGTCCAGCAAAGGTATTCAACAGCGAAGAAGAAGCTGTTGAAGCTATTACAGGCGGTAAAATCGTAAAAGGTGATGTGGTAGTTATCCGTTACGAAGGTCCTAAAGGCGGTCCTGGCATGCGTGAAATGTTAACACCAACATCCATGATCGCAGGTATGGGTCTTGATAAAGACGTAGCCTTGTTGACTGATGGTCGTTTCTCTGGTGCTACACGTGGTGCATCCATTGGTCACGTATCTCCAGAAGCTGCGGCTGGTGGCACAATCGCTGTTGTTGAAGATGGTGACATTATCAACATCGATATTCCAAACGGCAAATTGGAATTAGCTGTATCTGACGACGAAATCGCTCGTCGTAAAGCAGCATTGAAACCATTCAAATCCAATGTAACTGGATATCTTAAAAAATACGCTCTTCATGTATCCTCTGCAGCACAAGGTGCTATCGAAGTATTTGAAGACTAATAGTAGATTTTCATTAATACTAACTAGAGGAGATAGAGTACATGCATAAGTTGTATGATTTTATGGAGGCTCGTGAGCGATTAAGCACAATCACGGTGAAAACAAAATTGCTTCACAGTGATGTGTTCTCCGATGAAAGTGGCAATGATGTATATATCAAGCCAGAAAACTTGCAAATAACAGGTTCCTTTAAGGTTCGTGGTGCCTATAATAAAATTGCAAAATTAACAGAAGAAGAAAAGGCACGCGGCGTTATTGCCGCGTCTGCCGGTAACCATGCGCAAGGCGTGGCCCTTGCTGCAAAACGTCTAGGCATTAAAGCGACAATCGTTATGCCAAAACATACACCTCTCATCAAGGTGAATGCTACAAAACAATATGGTGCCGAAGTCGTTCTACATGGTGAGATTTATGATGAAGCTTACCAAAAAGCGATGGAATTACAACAAGAGCACGGATATGTGTTCGTACATCCTTTTGATGACGAAGATGTTATCGAAGGGCAAGGTACAATTGCATTAGAAGTTCTTGAGGAATTGCCTGATGCGGATGTATTGCTAGTTCCTGTTGGTGGTGGCGGTATTGTTTCTGGTATCGCAGCTGCTGCAAAATTAAAAAATCCTAGCATTAAAATTATTGGTGTAGAACCAGAAGGCGCGGCTAGTGCAATAGCTGCGTTAAAAGCAGATCATCCTGTACCACTTAGTGAGGTGGCAACTATCGCAGATGGTACAGCTGTACGTCAAATCGGCGAAACTACATTAAAATATATTAAGAAATATGTAGATGAAATTGTTACTGTCTCTGATTATGAATTGATGGAAGCATTTTTGTTGCTTGTAGAAAAACATAAATTAGTAGCAGAAAACTCCGGTATTTTACCATTAGCAGGTCTAAAAAAATTAGACTGTAAAGGCAAAAAGGCAGTAGCCATTGTTAGTGGTGGTAATATCGACGTACTTACGATTTCTTCTATGATCAATAAAGGTCTCGTATTGCGTGGTCGTATCTTCACTTTCTCTGTCAACCTTCCTGATAAACCAGGTCAATTGGTTGCTGTATCTCAAATGCTGGCAGATGCGGATGCAAACGTTATTAAACTTGATCATAATCAGTTTAAAAACCTTGACCGCTTCCATGAAGTGGAATTGCAAGTGACTGTAGAAACAAATGGTGAAGAACACATCAAACACATTATTGATACTTTCAAAAATAATGGTTACATTATTAAACGATTAAATTCCAGCGAGATTTTATCTGAATAGCTGGTCGAAAGGGTTCCTATGAGCGCAGAAACAATCAATGGGGCACGCATTGTCCTTGAAACATTGCATCGCCTTGGTGTAACCGACATGTTCGGTTATCCAGGCGGCGCGGTAATTCCAATTTATGATGAAATTTATAGCTTCCCTGAAATTAAACATTATTTTGTTCGTCATGAACAAGGTGCAGCCCATGCAGCAGATGGTTATGCACGCGTATCTGGAAAAGTAGGCGTATGCCTTGCTACGTCCGGTCCTGGTGCAACTAATCTTGTTACAGGTATTATGACTGCTTACATGGACTCTGTACCTATGGTGGCCATTACTGGTCAGGTTGGTCGTCCGTTTATTGGTAAGGATTCCTTCCAAGAAGCAGATATCCAAGGTATTACCATGCCGATTACAAAACATAACTACCTTGTTCAAGATATTCGCGATTTACCTCGCATCATCAAAGAAGCGTATTTTATTGCTAGTACAGGTCGTCCAGGGCCAGTTCTTATTGATATTCCAAAGGATGTTCAAACAGAAAAAATATCCATGACAGAATACAATAAATTATATGAAGTACCTATCCATCTTGAAGGTTATGATCCAACCTATAAAGGTCATCAAGGGCAAATTAAGAAAGCGGCTACACTCATTAAAAATGCAAAACGTCCGCTCATCATTGCCGGTGCCGGTGTATTGAAATCTGGCGCTATGGATGAGTTAAAGGAATTGGCAGAAAAGGCTCAAATTCCTGTAACAAATACATTAGTTGGCCTTGGTGGTTTCCCAGGGAACCATGAGCTTGCTCTTGGTATGGTGGGTATGCATGGCTCTGTAGCGGCTAATAATAGTACAGAAGAAGCAGACCTTGTTATTGCAGCTGGTATTCGTTTCCACGACCGCATTACAGGTCATCCAGATTTCTTCTGTAAAAAAGCTAAAATCATACATATCGATATCGACCCAGCAGAAATTGATAAAAACGTTACTATTAACGTACCAATTGTAGGTGACTTGAAGCGAGTTTTATCTGAACTTAATACGCTTGTAGAACCTACAACTCATGAAGCGTGGATTGGACAAATTCGTGAATGGCAAGCGGAATATCCTATGGTAATTCCTGAATCTAAAGATGGTGTATTACATCCACAATACGTATTATCTGAACTTAACAAGATTGCCAAAGAGGATGCAGTTATTGTAACTGACGTAGGCCAACATCAAATGTGGGCGGCTCAATTCTTAACTCATAAAAAACCTCATACCATTGTTACATCTGGTGGTGCAGGTACTATGGGCTATGGTTTACCAGCTGCAATTGGGGCTCAAGTGGGGGCAGCTCATAAACAAGTTATCCTTGTTGTTGGTGATGGTGGATTCCAAATGACCTTCGAAGAACTAATGATGGTTCGTCAATATAATTTGCCAATCAAAATTGTTATCATCAATAATGGTTATCTTGGCATGGTTCGTCAATGGCAACAAATCTTTAATGATCGCCGTTATTCCTATGTTGATTTGGAAACGAGTCCAGATTTCTTAAAATTGGCAGATGCCTTTGATTTGAAAGCCGCGCGTATCGATAATGTAGATGATTTCAATAAAGAATTTAAATCTTTCATTACATCTGATGAAAGTATCATCTTGGATTGCCGTGTAGCAAGAGAAGATAATGTATTGCCGATGATTCCGGCGGGCGGTACCGTAAGCGGGATGATGGGCAAGAAAGGGGTGCTATAATGGCGAGAGAACATCAAGTCTTAGTGATTGCAAAAAATACAGCAGGCATTGGTGCACGTATATTGGCACTCTTTAACCGTCGTGGCTTTAATGTTACAAAAATGACATCTGGTATTACTAATACACCAGGCTATGCGCGTATTACCCTCACCGTTGAGGCGGATGATCGCATTTTGGATCAAATTCAAAAACAAATTTACAAGCTCATTGATGTTGTAAAGGTTAAAGTTTTTGAAGACCATGATGTAGTATGTCGTGAATTGATGCTTATTAAGGTAAAAGCAACGGCTGCAACACGATCTCAAATTGTACAAATTGCCGACGTATATCGTGGTAATGTGCTCGATATTTCTCCTACTTCCATGATTATTGAAGTAATTGGTAGCGTAGAAAAATTGCGCGGTTTCATTCAAATTATGGAAACCTATGGTGTCCTTGAAATTGCCAAAACTGGCATTACAGCAATGAGCCGTGGTGAAAAAATTTAGGAGATGATTGTGTGAGTAGTGAATTACTCCATTATGAAGACGTCAAGTTTCGTCGTGAAGGTCGCGAAATTTTAAAAGGCATTAATTGGCATGTTGAAGAAGGGGAGAATTGGGCCTTATTAGGTCTCAATGGGGCTGGTAAATCGACGATGCTCAGCATGATTCCAGCTTACCAAATTCCTACAACAGGACTATTACGCGTATTTGGTCATGAATTTGGCAAATATGCATGGCCTAAGATTAAGGCCCGATTAGGCTTTGTTAGTTCGGCGCTTGGACAATTCCAGTCCACCTTGGATAAACAAGTGGTAGAAGATGTTGTTATTTCTGGTGCTTTTAATAGTATTGGTATTTATCAACAGGTAGAGCCTGAAGTACGTGAACGAGGACTTCAATTATTGTCTGAGTTTGGTTTGTCCTATTTGGAAGGTCATAGATTTCATACACTATCTGCTGGTGAACAGCGCCGCGTATTATTAGCACGTGCTATTATGGCTAATCCAGATTTGCTCATTCTAGATGAGCCTTGTTCTGGACTTGATTTGCCTGCTCGCGAGCAATTCTTAAGAACTGTTGAGAATATGGCACGAGAGGAGCATAAGCCTTTTATTTATGTATCTCATCAAATTGAAGAGATTATGCCCAGTATTACACATGTAGCTATTATTAAAGATGGCCTCATTGTGTATAAAGGCAAGAAGCGAGACATCTTGACAGATGAAATTCTAAGCGACGTATTTGGTATTGATGTATCTGTAGTATGGGAGAAAAATCGCCCATGGATTATAGTTAAATAAGAGCTAAAATTGGGATAATTCATTTTTTCTTAATACAAAAAGGGTACAAATTTAAGTTGTAGATTAGTCTATTTGACTATTCGATAAATTACGATATACACTACAAATCTTGCATTTATTTGTGAGATTGTGTACAGTATATATATTAAATATTCTATTGAATATATATTGGAGGTTGTCTAGTATGGCAGGTAAAATTTTAGGTACTACAGTTTATTATGATGCAGATTGTAATTTGAGCAAATTGGAAGGCAAAAAAATTACAGTTTTAGGTTACGGTTCTCAAGGTCATGCGCATGCATTGAACTTGAAAGAAAATGGTATGGACGTAACAATTGGTCTTCGTGGTGGTTCTTCTAGCTGGAAAGCTGCAGAAGAAGCAGGCCTTACAGTTAAAGAAACTGCAGAAGCAGTTAAAGGCGCTGACATCGTTATGGTATTGATTCCTGACGAATTACAAGCAGACGTATATGCACAAGATATCGCTCCTAACTTAAAACAAGGTGCATACTTGGCATTTGCTCACGGCTTCAACATTCACTTTGGTAAAATCGTACCTCGTGAAGACATCAACGTATTCATGGTAGCTCCTAAAGGCCCTGGTCATTTAGTACGTCGTACATACCAAGAAGGCTCCGGTGTTCCTTGCTTGTACGCTGTAGAAAAAGATCCATCTGGTGATACTGAAGAAGTTGCATTAGCATGGGCTTCTGGTATCGGTGGTGGCCGTTCCGGTATCTTGGAAACTAACTTCAAATCTGAAACTGAAACTGACCTCTTCGGTGAACAAGCTGTATTGTGCGGCGGTGTTACTGAATTGATTAAAACTGGTTTCGAAGTATTAACAGAAGCTGGTTATGAACCTGTAAACGCTTACTTCGAATGCTTGCATGAAATGAAATTGATCGTAGACCTTATCTACGAAGGTGGCTTCCAAAAAATGCGTCACTCCATTTCCAACACTGCTGAATATGGTGACTACCATGCAGGTCCTCGCGTAATTACTGCAGATACTAAAAAAGCGATGGAACAAATCTTGGCTGATATCCAATCCGGTAAATTCGCTGATGAATTCTTGGCTGATTCCAAAAATGGTCAAAAATTCCTTAAAGAACACCGTGAAGCAGCTGCTAACCATCCAATCGAACCAGTTGGTGCAGAACTTCGCAACTTGATGAGCTGGTTGAAATAAGAGTATTATTTAGTAATCTCTTGTAAGATAAAGCATACCAAAGCGACTCCT
The DNA here is from genome assembly GCF_019414865.1 of Veillonella sp. Lineage (GTDB taxonomy): Bacteria > Bacillota > Negativicutes > Veillonellales > Veillonellaceae > Veillonella. The sequence continues at coordinate 1,366 of NZ_DXLG01000067.1, read as the reverse complement.
AAGGGGGTCGCTTTTTTATCGTTTTATAATATATTTCTTGGTACTATACATTGTTATATCGAAAATATTGGCATAAGGTATGGTATAATAAAAAGTAATCTATGAAAGGAGAACGATATGGATTTCTACACATTATCCTATGTTGAAAGTTTGGCTGTAGGGGGCCAAACATGGGGCTTTATTATCTTTGTTGCTGTTTTATTAGCACTACTCGTTTTGGGCATACAAGTTCTGCGAAATGGCTTTACTAGTCGCTATCGTGACTTGATGGTTATCTTGTCTTTAATTGTAGTGTTCTTCTTAGGGCTTGAATACCAAGAGTATAATCGGATGAAAACTTATTCTGAAGATTCTTCTCGTATGGCTCAATTTTTACATTCTTTTAGTGCTGATCGTTCTGTACCAAGTGAGCAATTAGCAGTCAACTCCTTAAAAATTCGCAATGGTATGATTTTAAAGGTAAGCGATGATTATTATGAGGTTCAGTTTAATCCAGAATTTTCAACCTATACAATTACTCGTGTGTATAAGGTGAGCCCAACAGAGCGTATTCATGATAAAGCGGACGTATTACCATAAGGAGGAGCGTAAATGACAGAAGCTATGGCCGTCTATGGAATGGTCTTTGCCAAACTCGCCATCGGTCTCTTGGCGATTATCTTACAAATCAACTTAATGGGGAAGGGCAACTTAGCGCCAACCTCTGCTTTGGACCAATTACAAAACTATGTACTTGGTGGTATTATCGGTGCCATTATTTACAATGACCAAATCGGTATTTTACAGTTTATGTTAGTCCTCATTTTATGGACTATACTTGTAATGACGCTTAAGTTCTTAAAAGGAAATTTCCGATTCTTTAAAACTATTTTGGATGGACATCCTGTAATTGTTATTGAAAATGGTCATATCTTAACAGAAGAATGTATGCGTTATGGCATTCAAGCGGCGGAGCTTAAGTTAAAGCTTCGTACAGCAGGTGTTCAATATGTTACGGATGTTAAGCGTGCTGTATTGGAGCAAAATGGTCAGCTCAGCGTAGTTCAATTTGGTGATGAGAATATTAAATTTGACCTTATTGATGATGGTCAAATTAACCATTTTACATTAGATATAATTGAAAAAGGCCAGGATTGGCTAGAAGAAGAAGTTGAAAAGCAAGGCTATAAAATTAAGGATGTATACATTGCAGAATACAAAGATGGGGAAGTTGTTATTTACCCTTATGAAAAAAAACATCGCCCTCAAATTGTAAAAACACTTAAAGATAAGACCTCTCATACAAAGGATAAATTGAAATCTAAATTGTAATGTTTCTTGGTCTTATAGTATAGTTAAGATAAGTATTATATACTACTCTTATAGA
>NZ_DXLG01000066.1 GCF_019414865.1 Veillonella sp. | reverse complement strand
AATCGACCTAGAAAATGCCTTGGGTTTAAAACACCATTTGACATGTTTAAACATGAGATTAAAAAATTGATTTAATTTTGTCGCATTACTTATTGCAATTCAAGATATAACAAAAAAACTGCTAGCACATACATATGCATATGCTAGCAGTAACTTTACTGTAATTATATTTGTATTTGTAGTCGTAATTATATTATATCCAATACTAAGGTCTTACAAAAGCTTGACCACCATGGTTAACGAGTATATCCCCATCTAATACTTTGGTGGTAATATTTTGTAGACTACCTTGAATTTGGCTCATCATGAATCGATAGCCTGGGCTATTTAAATGTTTAGTAAGTGCGTCTTGATCACTATAAATTTGGATCACATACCAATGATTCTTTGCATTTCTTTCACGAAGCACATAACCGGCCTTATAACCCGCATCGTCTCGAACAGCACGTTCTATATCTAGTTGATATTGACGTTGTACTGTATCGATATCATTGCTATCAACATTAAACTCTGTTAATGTCACCACAGCTTTACCGTCATTTACGATAGATAAAGCATCTTTTTTCTCAAACAATAGCACAGACTGTACATCATACATTTTACGATTTGTTAATTTAGAACCTACTTCATTAACAAAGGCTTGATACTGATCAGATTTACGATGTGTCTCAACAGCCGCTAAATTTTTATAGATTTCTACTACATAAGACTCAGATGGATTTCCCTTTACATGAGCTACATTCATAGATAATGTGTTAGGCTCTTTCTCCATAGAAGCAGTTAAGTTAGCTACGCCCGTACTATTATATGCACCTTGTAATTCCGCAGGTACTTGGAAGCGATACATACCTACACTAGGTGCTGTATCTAAACCTTCATCACGTTCCATAACAAGAGCCGCAAAGGATGTGCTTACGCCTAATACTGCAATAGCAGATGTGACAAGGATACGTTTTAATAATTTTCTATTCATACATGCTCCGATTCGACTAAATTACAATGTAATATATTCTACTATTGTACCATGTTCTTCAATTAATTTAACTAAGTCTTTTCCTTGTAGCCATACAGTAGCGTCATTTTGATTTGGATGGATACCGATTAGATTATCTTTATAATCCGCATCAATATAGTAATGTACCTTACGGTCTTCATCGTGGAGCAAGCAGAATGGAGATACGTGACCTGGTTTAATCTTTAATATATCCCATAGCTCTTCTTCAGAACCAAAAGAAATCTTTTTCAGATAATGGTCCTTCCGAAACTGTTTTAGATCTACACGCTTAGAACCACGAACAGTAATCAGATAGTAGTGTTCCCGCTTGTGGTCTCGAATGAATAAATTCTTCGCATCCCACTCAGGATATGGCAACTCCACATTTGGCTTATCATCCATACTAAATAGCGGTGCATGATCCGTAACTTCAAACTCGATATGATGGTCACGCAAACAATCATATACGCCTTGTTTATCTAACATGTAAAACCTCTAATATATAGCTTATGCTTGATGAAAGTAATATTTATAGTCATATTGCTATTATATAACCTAATTATATAATCTAATTATCCCACCAAATTTATTCTGGAACTTTATAGGAACCATCAAATACAAATAATTCGGGATGTTCATGTACGAATATATCTTCATAGATTCCATCATATTCATAGACTACATCATCTTTTTTATCGAGAAAATCGAACAAATCCTCTTCATTCTCCCAGTCTTGTAAAATAGTCCATCGCTCAGCTCGATCAAATGGAATAGAACCGCCAAAGTAATCGATTACGGATTGTAAATTATCTGCTAATGTATCCATCTTAAAGAGGCGTAATCCAGCAAGAGCATCCTCCCATACAATGCCTGTAGAGTTATAGAAGAACTGATGATGTCCACCATTATTAACCTCTGCGAAGTACCAGGATATAGCATTGAGATAGCGTTGCTCTACAGTAAAAGGTTTTGCAGATTCTAAATAATCATCATATGAGCCATATATATTGATAGTCCAGTACATTGGCTCATTAATGGTCCACATATCGTCTGTAGCTTGTATCTCTTCAACAGTGATAGTACGATGACGAGGTACACCTTCTCTTTTCTTCTTTTTAGCTGCTACATACTCATTATAGGCAGCACATAAATCAGGATAATCAGCTTCACATTTTTCAAAGTCCATTTGCATATAGCACATATCCATGACTTCAAAACAATACGATTTTATATCATCTAGTTCCGATTCCGTAGCTAACCGTACACCCCGATCTACTAACCTTAGCATCTGCTGCATAGTATCCGATGTGTATGCTTCATTATTATCTAAAACAATAGCTCCATACGCATAGGCACAACGATAATACCAAACTGCATCACGATGCGCTTCATCAATAGACTCTAATACCTTAATTGCCTCTTTTTCATTGCCATTATTGTTATAAGCTCTACCAAGCTCACCTAACAGAGGTATAGATAAATTTTCTATGCCCACACTAGTTAACACATCAATAATAGTTTTTACGTTTCCACTATCATTAAGATCTTTAATAGTTTGTAACTGTTCAGCATCAGGCAAAGATAAAAACTGTTCAACACTTAAAGACATACAATACACGTCCCCTCATAGCACAAATATGTATATGAAATCATCTTAAGATAATTATAACAAACAACACAAAACTATGGGTTACAGATTTTAAAATAATAGTTAATGACAAAAACAGCTATTTAACTAGCTACCAAGCCATACGACAAATACAGGAGTACCTTCATCGTCATCGTCGATTTCATCGATATCGTCACCATCGAATTCGTGGTCATCATAGGCTAGATTTTCAAAGAACACATGATCACCGAGCTCTTTATTGGCCATTAAATTATGTAGCTTGAAAAGAAGCTCTTCAGTAGTAAAGTACTGTCCATTATCTGCTTTAAGGCGAGCATAGATTTCAACTTGCCACATACCGTCTTCTTTATCGTATTCTTCTAATTCATCGTCTTCGTATAAGTATTCATTAGGGTGAAGCTGACTTTTACTTTCAATCCAAGCTTCGTAGCTCACAAGAATTTCAGGCTCTACTAATGGCGGTAAATTATCACGATTAACGTTATGCTCTTCTAAGCATTCATAAAACGCCTTAAGAAACTCTTCTCTAGTATAAGTAGTTTTATTAAAAACCCAAGGAATTCCCTTAAACTCATGATAGTAACCTTCATATATTTTATTACCATCTTTATCAGTACCAAGATATTCAATCTGCTCTGCATTCTCATCCTTGTTAAACAGGTTTTTTATGGCATTAAAAATCATAAGATAATCCTCCTTGTAGTCATTTAAACAATGCTTTTATTTCATTATTCATAATATATTCCTCAATATTGTAAACTAATCTCATATAAAATAACGTAGCCCAAAGCACAAAATTATAATAATTCAATCTATTTTATTACTGTTATAAGTTTGCGTGTATAGTAAAAGCCCTTCGCATAAGCGAAGGGCTAATCTATTATTTTTTTATAATGTTGTATACTAACTAGCTACCACACACAATATAGAATACAGGTATGCCATCTTCATTATCTATAAGTCCGTAACCTTCACATTCATGGCCTTCGTATTCAATGCCTTCAAAGAATACATGATCGCCTAATTCTTTATTGGCCATCAAATTGTGCAATTTAAAGAGCAATTCTTCTCTTGTAAAATATGTACCATTATCCGCCACAAGATGAGCCATGATTTCTACCTGCCACATACCATCTTCTTTATCTTCTTCGTGTAACTCCTCATCGGTTACACGTTCATTATCAAAGAGTTGGTCTTTACTTTCAATCCAAGCTTCATAGGTTACTAGAATTTCTGGTTCTTCTAATCTATCGTCGTCATCTGATTGATTATCATCTACATAGTTCTTTACATTTTCATTGTATTCTTTGGAAAACTCTTCTTTGCTATATGTTTGCTTATTAAATACCCAATGTACTACATCATATGTAGGATAGTTATCTTCTTCGCATTCATTAACATCTTCATTATCTTTACCTTCTGTAGCATCTTTGCTATTTTTCTTATCAAAGACAGTCTTAATAGTTTCATATACCAAAGGATAATCCACCTTGTACTCTTTTGGCTTAATTTTAGATAGGTGATATTTTACCACTTCACAGCACCAAACAAGCTGTTTATCTAAGTGAGCTTCTTTCGTAACTTTTATGCCCGTCTCTATTAACTGTAATGCTTTCTGCACATGTTCAGATTCGTAGCTTTCACCAATAGCTAACATCCCGTGAGCATAACCACAACGATAGTACCAAGACCAATCACGATGTGCCTCATCGATTCGTTCAAACAACTCGATAGCCTCTGACGCACGGCCATTATTGTTATACATACGTCCTAAGGTGCTTAATAGTATAGGGGACAAATTATCGATGCCTATGTTCGTCAATAGCTCCATCGCACGCTTAATATCGATGCCCTCTTGTTCATTAAGGAGCTTAACCTTTTCCGCATCACTTAATTCTTGAAACTCTTCATCCGTAATTTCTTCTATATTGAAATATAAGTTCTTAATAAAGTCACCAAAGTTATCTGCTAAGGGAGTCATGGAGTAATCACATTCTTGATCGACCCGTACAACCTTAGGTTCACCGGTTGGACCGCACTCACGATAATCAAGGAAAATCATATCATGCCCACCAGAAATCGTATCGGCTACAACGACACCGATAGGGGGATATTTTACTTTTGAAATCCAAAACTCATTTCCCATCTCACCTAAAAGAGAATATTTTTTATCTCTATCGATGCCATATATTCCTATTATATATACACAATCGTCATCATCGTTAATAAAACAATTTTTCTTTACTACACCACCATTATGGTTTTTAAGTAGCTCAATATATGCAGCAGGCAATGTATAACCTAGATCTGCTTCAGCTGCTTTAATATCTTTATCAGTAACCGGTTTACCAATATAGGATTCAAAGGCATAGTCAACATCATTCCAAAATCCGGTCCAATCAAAGTCTTTTAGATTACTCATAATACTCTCTCCTAGTTTAAACCAATATAATCTAAATTTTTAATTACTCATTCATAGAATAAGTTTTGATTAAAGCTTTCACCTCAAGTCGTATCAAAATGGTATCAACAATATAGGAAACAATGATATAAGGAGATGCATTTATAATCGCTATAGGCGCTAATATAATTGCCACCCATAATAGATCTAGAGGATATGCATACCACTTAATATCTATGGTATTTAAAATGGGTATAACATAATCTATAACTCTTAATTCCCATTGCATTAATGGATTCAATTCCTCACTTGTTCCTACTAACCAAGCAAAGATAATCCCAAAAAGCAAAAAATATACTATGCCAACGGGAATTAATATCTTCGCTCTCTTTTTTAATAGATTACGACAAATCTCATCTTCTTCCTCTGGTGCTATATCATATAACATATTGCACTGAATCTGAATCCGTCTAAATCGATAGCGAATATACTTATACAAAATATTATTCGGTGTATATAACATAATAGACTCCACATATAAGTCATACTAGCAAAATCATGGAAAATATATCATCCATCTATGGCAAAATAATGTAAATCTTTGAATTCATCATCCCAAAATGTAAAAGAAAAGATATGGGTATCATCAAAGGTTTGCTCGCAATAGGTCACAGCATCACGTTCTGGTTCAATAATAGGCATACCAATGCGTGATTTCACGTCATCAATAGTTATATCACCATACAAATCTCGTATTTCGTTATAAATGAAAGTTACAATTGTATCTATATTTTTATGGTAATTAACAGCTAATAGCTTTGCTGTGTCTAAATTAGCATCTGTTGGTTTCTCATCCCAGCAAAACTGTATTCCTTCGTAAGATATGGTATATTGCCTTAATTGTTCATCAAATATTACAGGATTAGTCATCGTTTGTACCCATTACATAGCTTTCCATCTTCGGTCTTAAATCTAGTACGACTTCCCAATCATCTAATGATGGAGCCTTATGATGTGCAATAAATTCTTCTATGATCTGTAATGCCTCTTGAGGGCCTAGCTCATTTTTACCGTATATTATCGCACCCTGCTCACCATCATTAGTAACACTAAGCTCTATATGTAATAAATCGGTATCTTCATCACTACAAACTTGTACAAAGTTATACATTTTATTATCTATGGGAATTGCCTTTGCTGGTGATATAACTACAAAATCTTGCTCTTGATCCTAAATAGCGTAGAGATTTTGCTCAACCTCATTCAATGTAATTCCTTCATACCTATAGTCACCTACATCAATTGACCAATCTGTATAAGTTTTCTCAACTGCATCTGCCATATGTATCTCCTCAACTTTACAATATACATTAGAATAAGGTTTCTAATTGACCTGCCATATCTGCTATAAACTCATCAAACTTGCAAAGTTCATGTAGCTCTTGATGCTCTATATCATAACAACCGATCTTTTTAGACTTAGGGTCCCATACAATTTGCCAATCGTTGTACTCGCCTAGCTCTTTAGATAGTCGTAATAGTTTACGACGGCCCACTTTAAATGGAACTGTATCAAGTAAAGGTAAAAACTCAACCGATATAAAATCAGAGTCTGGCAATTCAAAATAAAGTGTATCCCCCTCTAAAAACGATACTAATGCTTTTGGGAGTTTAAATAGTTTTAATTGATCCATTTTATTTTGTTTATCATGGTACTCTACAGGCTCTAATGTTTTAAAATACTCCGCCATTTCCATATCGCCCTTTTCAATGGCAATGCTATAAGGACGCATACCATCCTTTTCCGTGATAGTCACATCAGCGCCATGTTCTACCAAATATTTACACATCTGTAAATCTACGTACCGAGCAGCTACACATAATGGAGTCGGCTTAAAAGGATACACAGAATCAGGCTTATTGTAATTAATATCTACACCACTATGGACAAAGAAATCTAGGACCTCATAATTGTTATCTGTTATGGCATTTCTGAAAGCTTTACCGCCATATTTTTGTACTGTATGGCCTAAGTCATGAATCTGTTGTAGATTCTCATATTTCTTGCCATATAAGGCAGCCTGAAAAGCATCTACTTTCACACGATTCAAAGCGTGAATATTGGCACCTTTGGCCACGATATAGTCTATAAGCTCTTTATTTCCATACCGTACTGCTAACAAAAAACTAGGATTTTCTTTTTCATTTAGATTAGCTTCATGTTCAACTAACCATTGAACACTAGGTAAACAATTCATTACTAATGCCAATTCTAGAGGGGAATACTCACTGTGCTTACCCAATTGTATAGGTTTATAAATATCCCAACCATCTGCTAATGCATTTTCTAACGCTACGATATTTCCTTTTACGATATCTACTACTATTTCAGGTACAGATTCAAAGGTACCTAAATCCTTTAGATCTATCATGTCTCTCTCCCACGAACTATATCTTTAAAATGATTATTACTAATTACATTATATTACATTTATAAGTATGAGTGTATAGTAAAAGCCCCTCGCATAAGCGAAGGGCTATCTTACTATTTCTCTTGTACTTGTTTACCACTCATATGTTCAATAGTGATTTCAAACATCTGAGTTGCTCTACCATTACGAGCAATTTGTTCATCAGCTAACGCTTCATCAGGATAATATTTCATAGCAAATTCTTTTAATCGAGCTATAGATTCTGGACCTACCTCTAATAAACGGCATCTCCCAAATACAACTGCACTTTGTACATATGGGGCCCATGGTTCAGATTCATCAATACGCTCATCCCCATATACTGTAAAACATACTTTATCTGAAGCTTTTAATGCATCTACTTTATGACCAGCTTTGGCTCCATGAAAATAAATTCTCTGTGTTTCATTATCATAAAAATAATTAATGGGAATGGCATATGGGTATCCATTATCGCCATTCATGGCTAAAACACCACGACGATTAGAGGTTAATAATGCTTCTGTAGCAGCGCGATCTATTTCATTTATCTTTTTACGAATTGGTTTAAACATAATATGTCTCCTACTTTATTTACTAATCCTATTTACAAGATACATAAAAGTGCCACTATTAGTATCATCAACTTTGGAGTATTCTTTCCAATGTATAGGATACATACCGGTTAATACTATAGGTGCTTCCATTCCACGCATGGTTCCTTTTCCTGTATTATCGGACCAATTCATGCATCCCGTTTTAATAGAACCATCATTAATAGAAAATTCAGCGTATGTACAATTTGCTTTTATGGGCGGTTTCAAATAAGACATCTCACTAGTTATCTTAATAGTATAACCTTCAATAAAGTTACTACTCTTATCTCTAAATGCCTCTATACGCATTATATCTTTTAAATAGTTATAACAACCTTGATCCTTAGCACCTTGCTCCTTCAACACATACACTTCTTCATTTATAGTTTTAATACATTTTTTTGTCGTATATTTAAGCTCAATAGGAATCCATTTACCATCTACTATAACAAGAATATCTAGATGTAAATTAGGATTAAATTCTGGTACAAACTCTAGTCTAATATCACAATTTGGATATTGTTCTTTAATCATCCAGGCTAAGCTAAATTGAAAGTCAGCTTCTGAATGAAAAATTGGGCGCCTTTTACTCAATTGGTACATTATTTCATCAATATCTAAGGTTAATCCCATACCATATACCTCATTCAAAATGATTTAACTACTTATGTTAATTATATTATATTTTTATATATGTTTGTATCGTGAAAGCCCTCCGCATAAGCGAAGGGCTTAACTATTATTTCTCTATCTCGATTCCATTAAGATAGGCAAATTTAATCATAGGAGCTCCATAAAATTCACTCGTATCTAAGGAAATCTTTTCCTGAGGCAATTCTCTCAACTGATTATAAAAACCAATATATCTACCTGTCTCTTATACACATCT
>NZ_DXLG01000065.1 GCF_019414865.1 Veillonella sp. | reverse complement strand
AATATATATAATACATAGGACATATAAAAAAGCAGTAGTTATCTTTAGGATAGCTACTGCTTTTTAGTTTATATCATTGATGTTATGATATGAGTTTTGGTTTTATCTAGAAATACAGATGTAAATAATCTTACAATAGGTTTGTTTCAAAGTCTTCTAGGATAGCCGCTACTGTTTCTGGTGCATTGCGGTTATGTTCTATTATGCATTGAGCGAAGCTTTCATACATTGGTGTACGAATTTCTTCGAGCTCGCGTAAACGTTCGATGCCGCCACTAGAGAGTACACGGCCAGTAGTAGATAGATTTTCTATAGGTTGTGTTAATTGGTAGATACGACCGTTTTGGCGTAGGTGTGCGAAGTTTTTAGGCACTGTTACACAGCCACCGCCAGTGGAGATCACAAGGCCTGTTTGAGTGCCGAGTTTTGCAATCATTTCAGCTTCTTTTTCGCGGAACGCTGGTTCCCCTTGTTCTGTAATATAGGTGGAAATGTCACCGATTTCTTTTTCTAACTCTTGATCCACATCAATGCAAGTGCGGCCCATTTCTTCCCCAAGGGCTTTGCCTACTGTTGTTTTACCTACACCAGGCATGCCGATGAGGATGATATTTTCCTTTTCACGTCGCATATCGCGCAAGATTTGCTCGATTTCTTTCGTGCCAAAGCTTTCACCTTGGAAATGGTTAGCCGCCTCAACACCTTGTGCAACAAGGAATGGCAAGCCATCACAATGAGGAATTTCCATCATTTCTGCTTGTAACAGTAAAATCGTACGGCGTGGATTGTAGATGAGGTCTACAACGCCTTCCAATTTAGAAAACTGCGTAATATCGATGAGATTGGCTGGATTATGAGGGTACATGCCGATAGGGGTGCAGTTAATAATAATCTGCGCTGTTTCATAATAGTTTGGCGCATCACCATAGAATGGAGCCGTTTTGCGAGATAAATGGACGATATTTTTAGCGCCTAAATCTTCGAGGGCTACGTGAACAGTAGCAGAGGAAGCACCATCGCCAAGGATGATACATTCCTTGCCAGATACATCGATGCCAGCATGTTGTAGGGTAAACACAAAACCATCATAGTCTGTATTGTAGCCGTGCCATTTGCTATCCTTGCGAACCATAGTATTTACACAACCGATGCGTTCGGCACGAGGATCTACAACATCACAAGCTTCAAGGGCATTTACCTTGTAAGGAATTGTAATGTTAATGCCTTGTAATTCTGGATTGGCGAAGAACTCTTGTAATTGGCTAGGTTCTCTTTCAAATAATTCATAATTTGTATTCCCTAACGCACTATGAATGCGAGGGGAAAAGCTATGGCCCAACGTACGGCCAAGTAAACCAAATTTCATAGGACCTCCTAGGTCAATATACATAGAATGGCTAATAGGCTGGTACCTATTAGCCATTGGAATTTTATAACTATATTCATTGTACTATATACGGCCTTATCGGTACTAGTACGGATAAATATATTAGTTTTCTGGATAATTACCGAGCAAGCGGAATTTATCTTGGGATGTATGAAGCTCTGCCAGTACAGACAACACCTTTGGATCCGCTAAGGATGCTTCTAAATCGAGGTAGAACAAGAACTCAAAGTTATGGCCTACGATAGGGCGAGACTCGAGTTTTGTAAGATTTACGCCAATGTTTGCAAACTTAGTAAGCAATGTACCAAGGCCACCTGGCGCATGGCTTGCTGTGGTTACTACAGAGATTTTATTAGCCCCTGGGTATACATGGAAGTCCTTGCTAATGCAGATAAAGCGGGTATAGTTGTTATCGCTGTTTTGGATGTTGCGCATCAATGGAGACAAATTGTACAAGTCTGCACATTGAGGTGCTGCAATAGCTGCCACACCTGGATCATCACTAGCTGCTACAAGCTGTGCAGCACGAGCCGTGTTATCAAAGGAGCGTAATTCTACACCTTCTAATTTTTCTAGGAAGTGGCTACATTGGCCCAATGCTTGTGGGTGAGAGATGATAGTATGAATATCTTCTAGTTTTGTACCTTTTTTTACGAGTAGGTCATGAGAAATCCATAGGCGTGTACCGCGCACGATATAGCATTTGCGATCTTCTAGAAGGTCATATACTTCTTTTACAGAACCATTAGAGCTATTTTCGATAGGTAGTACACCGAATTGACATTCACCAGACTCAACGGCATCGAATACGGCACGGAAGCCTGTTACGTAGTGAATTTGGCTAAGTGGTAATAATTTATCACATGCCACTTGTGCATTGCTACCGAACACGCCAGCACAAGCTACGCTGCCTCGTTGAGGAGGCAAGGTAGGGGATTGCTCAATGGCTTTTTTCATTTTTACAGTGAACTCATTATCTTGGAATAATTGTTCAGACTGGTACGTACGGCTCAAGCTAAATAATGCTTCGAAGAAACGACGCGCATATAGATCGAGGTCTGGACCTGCATCTCTCGTTACTTTATCGAGAATGTCGCGCTCCCGTTTAGCATCGTAAATGGCCTTATTCATTTCTTTCTTTGCCGCTGCAACGTCTTTGGAGAGTTCCATGCGCTCTTTGAATAATTCGAGCATCTGATCGTTTATATCGTTAATTTTAACGCGTACTTCATCTAAGTTCATGGTCAATATCTCCTAAGAAATCAAGAATAACGAGGGCTGTTACGGCTTCGATAACAGGTACTGCACGAAGCGCCACACATGGGTCATGACGACCTTGAATGGTGAGCAATGTGTCCTCTTTTTGTGAAAGTGATACAGAATGTTGTTCTTTATAAATGGATGGTGTTGGCTTGATGCCTACTTGCATAACGAGCGGTAAACCGTTAGTAATACCGCCTTGGATACCACCGCTATTATTGGTAGATGTTGTTATCTTGTCACCGTCCATGGTGAAAGCATCATTCACTTCGGAACCAAGCTTAGCACACATATCGAAACCACCGCCGAAGGATACGCCCTTGATAGCAGGTACACCAAAGATAACGCGAGCTAAACGGTTTTCGATGCCGTCAAAGTTTGGATTGCCAAGGCCAATTGGTAGGCCTGTAGCAACGACCTCAACGATACCACCGGTAGAGTCACCATCTTTTTTGAGATTCATGACCAAGCTTTCTACTTGGCTACGTTTTTGAGCATCCACCATAGCGATTGGTTCTGAAGCGATGCTAGCTAATGATTTCATATCTGGATGAACCATATTGATAGGAGCATCTTGGATTGTTCCCACTTGTTTTAAATGGCCGTGGATTTCGATACCTTTTTCGTGCAATAGTTGAAGGGCGATGCCACCAGCTACGCAAAGCGGTGCTGTAAGGCGAGCTGAGAAATGGCCACCTCCGCGCATATCTACCTTATCCCCGTAGCGCATGCGAGCTGTGAAGTCCGCATGAGATGGGCGAGGGATGTCGCGCAAGTTATTGTAATCGCTAGAATGCTGTGATGTATTGCGGATCATAAATGCCAATGGAGAACCGCTGAGCATACCGTCTACGATACCTGCTAAGAACTCCGGTACATCGGCTTCCTTGCGCTGCGTTGTTAGTTGATTTTGCCCTGGCGCACGACGCTTTAAAAAGGCTTTTAATTCATCGATATCGATGGTATGTCCACAAGGTAGACCCTCTACAATACCGCCAATGGCGTACCCATGAGAGGCGCCGAAGGTAGATACCTGTATGGTTTTACCGAAATTAGATGCCATTATATTAACTCCTACTATATAGTACGTACTATTTCTATTATCTATTAGATTAAACCAGATACGATTAGAAATCTAAACTGGTTGTGCATTACCGCCTAGTAAATTCCAGTCCTCAAAGAAGTCTGGATAGGATTTTGTGATAGCTTCGCTATCTTTTAAGGTAACAGGGGCTTCACTGATGAGAGCCATCAATGTACCAGCCATAACGAGTCGATGGTCATTTACACAATCACCTTGGCCACCTTTAAGTATACCACTACCGATGATATATAGGTCATCACCGTCTTCACGAACTGTGCCGCCTAAGTCTCTCACGAGATTAGCAACGGCTACGAGGCGATCCGATTCCTTTAAACGTAGGCGAGCGCCCTTAACAAAGGAACTTTCACCAGAAATAGAGCAAGCCAGGGCCGCCATAACAGGCAACATATCAGGCATTTGCTCAAGGTCTGCATGAAACGGTTGAGAAGCGCGACCTGTGACTGTTACATTCATACCATCCCAGACAACATCACAACCAGCATCAATCATAACTTGTATGATGCGTCGGTCCGCTTGTACAGAGTTATTATTCATACCTGTAATAGTAATTGGTTTGCCAGTCATACCGGCTGCTACCATCCAAATCGCTGCATTAGACCAGTCGCCTTCGATTTGGTAATTATCGCGACCGATGAAAGATGCACCAAATGGGACTGTGAAAGCCTCATTAATATCGGTATCTGGTAAGGTGTGTTCTACCTCTACACCAAAATCGCGCATAGTTTCAGTTGTTAATGTTACATAATCGCTAGATTGTAGTGGGGTAGTAGAGGTAATGGTAGATAAGCCGATTTGAGGAGCAGCCAACAATAAACCAGAGAAGAATTGGCTACTCACATCACCCACCATAGCGAAATTGCCGCCTTGGAGACGACCTGTCATAGTGAATGGCGGTTTATCTTGGGAAAATGTTACGCCGTGCGCCTTCATTTCCTCTAGCATAGGTTCTAGCGGACGATCTGGTAAACGACCTTTGGCATCTACATCTACATCATTACAGATGGATGCTGCTACAGGTAATAAAAGGCGTAACGTAGTACCTGATTCGTGTGGTACTACATTGCCCTTTGCAGGAACTGGGCCAGGAGTAACGGTAACAACTTTATTTTCATATACTACGTGAGCCCCTAAGCCTCGTAAGGAGTCCATCGTTGCATCGATATCCTTAGAGGTACGACTCAATAATATAGTAGATGGAGAGGTAGTAAGAGCTGCACAAATCAATGCGCGGTGTGCATGAGCCTTTGCTGGGATGGACGCAATCGTCCCTGTAGGGATGGCGTTCGTTACGGAATGCATATAAATCTCCTTTAAGTATTAGGTCTCATATAACTATAATTCTATATATAGGAAAAAGATACCTTGTATCTTGCGTAAGACTTCAAACGAATTAGTAAGGTTTAGTCTAAATAGGTGGCAAGTTCTTCGTGTGTTACCACCTTAAGTTCACTATGGCCGTAGCTGGTAGGAACTACGATTTTTATAGTTGCCCCTTCACTTTTTTTATCATGTTTAGCAGCTGCTAGGATTTCTTCTTTTGTTATGGTCGTAGTAGTTGGCAAATCGTGTGCTTCGATGAGGGCTTTTAATTTTTCTAATGCCTCTCTATCTAATTCTCCACGTTTTACAGCACCTTGTGCCATGAGGACCATACCGATGGCTACAGCATAGCCATGGTGTACTTCAAAGTGGCTGGCCTTTTCGATGCCATGACCAAAGGTATGACCTAGGTTTAAGAGGGCACGAACACCGGATTCGCGTTCATCTTGTTCCACGATATCCGCCTTTGCTTGAACGCAGCGAGCGATAACGGCACTCACGCTATCGCGATGTTTAATTAATGGTTTATGTTCGAGTTGAGTTAATAAACCTGGTACATTGAGGAAACCGTATTTGATAATTTCCCCGCAACCATTTTTCCATTCCATGTCGGGCAATGTATTGAGCGTAGTTGGATCACAGAGGACGAGGATAGGTTGTTTGAAAGCACCCCACAAGTTTTTACCCGCTTCGAGATTAACCGCTGTTTTACCGCCTACAGAGGAGTCTACGGCAGCTAATAGAGACGTTGGAACCTGTACATAATCTATACCACGCAAGTATGTAGCTGCTGCAAAGCCTGCCATATCGCCTACAACACCACCGCCAAGAGCAATGAGGAGGTCTTTACGGGTTAACGATTGAGCCGCCATATACTCTACTAAATCGATGAGTTGATGAGCATTTTTGGAGCTTTCACCAGCAGGGAACACATAATCACAAACAGTATAACCCGCATGTTCCATATTAGCTTTCACAGAGTCCAAATAGTGTGGTGCCACGTTGCTGTCGCTGACGATGATAACACGGCAATTTGGTTTTAACGGTTTAATATAATCGGTGATGCGTTGTAAAGCGCCTTCCTCGATGACAACGTCATACGGTGTGGACGCGTTAATGTGGATGCGAGTCATAACGGTTCCTTTCATAAAAGAATAAGCTAGTATCTATTATAACGGATACTAGCTTATTTGTGTGCTGTTTAAAATTATTTAGTGCATTCTACCAATGCTTGGCGCAATGCGATAACTTCTTTCATAAGGCTAGTGAATTGGTCTGGACGTAATGCTTGAGGGCCGTCGCACAATGCTTTGGATGGATCGTTGTGAACTTCGATCATAAGGCCGTCTGCACCGCCGCCTACGGATGCAAGGGAAAGTGGACGAACCATGCGGCTCATACCTGCAGCGTGGCTAGGGTCCATGATGATTGGTAAGTGAGATAATTCGTGCATCATAGGGATAGCTGTTACGTCTAATGTATTACGAGTTTTAGTTTCGAATGTGCGGATACCACGTTCGCATAATACAACTTGTTCATTGCCTTCGGACATGATGTATTCGGCAGCCATTAACCATTCTTCGTATGTTGCAGATAAACCACGTTTTAAAAGAACTGGTTTGTTTAATTTACCAACTTCTTTTAAAAGCGTGAAGTTTTGCATGTTACGAGCACCGATTTGAAGCATATCTACGTTATCGAAGTATTGTAATTGGGAAATATCCATAACTTCGGAAACGATAGGAAGACCAGTTTCTTTTTTAGCTAGCTCTAATAATTCCAAACCTTCTGGACCCATACCTTGGAAGGAGTATGGAGAAGTACGAGGTTTGAAAGCGCCGCCGCGAAGGATTGTGGCACCAGCTTCTTTACAAGCTTTTGCTGTTTCTAATACTTGTTCAGGTGTTTCAACGGAGCAAGGACCAGCCATTACTGCGAAGTGACCACCACCGATAAGTGCGCCACCTACGTTGATTACAGAATCATCTGGATGGAATTTACGGTTTGCTTTTTTGTATGGTTCTTGAATACGAGTTACTTTATCTACGAAATCTAGGGACTCGATTTGGCGAGCATCGAGGGATGCAGTGTCGCCGATAAGACCTAAGATGTTGTAGCGAGCGCCTTCTACAGGATGGATAATGAAGCCTTTTTCCTCTAATTCACTGCGTAAACGAGATACCTCTGCTGTTGCTGCGTTTTGTTTTAATGTAATAATCATGATAAATCCTCCTTGTAAACTACAGTGAATAGTAGGGCTCACCATACGGGATAGCAAACAAAAAAGGGCTACCCGTAGTCTAATACGGGTAGCCCTTTTACTATTCTAAGCAACTAATAATGACTAAATCTTAATTAGCGTACCACAAATAGTTCCTTACCCGTACATTGGATAAAGAACCAATAAAAGTATTGTTTTGTAGCTGTGCTAATTTGGTTAGTCATCTTTGGTTGCTCCTTTCTAAAATGTTGGGTATAGTATAAACCCAAATGATAAAATTATGCAATACCTAAAAATGAATTTCATGGAAGTTTTAAAAAAAAATATACTTAATAACTTGTTCGAAATATAGATGTAATGAGGTATTTTGTATAAAAATGATTTTTGCTATTCATGACTAAATTGTAGTATAATGAGTTCATAAAGAGAGCCAATCAACGTGTCGGTAGCGTTAGGCTCATCTAAAATTTTGGTAAAAATGATGCGCCTAACGTGTTAGAGGTCTAGCCACCTCATTACGTTAGGCGTTTTCATTACCTTACTTAACTAAGGCAATGATAGTAACTACGGATAACAAAATTATGATAACTACATATGTAATTTCATGTTTTGTCATAGTATCACCACCTTTCGGTGATGAACCTAACTCACGTCAATTGACTCTCTTAGGTACAGTATAACAAAAATAATTTTACACAAATAGCGATATATGAGTAGCTGTGGAGGCTATATGGTTATTCAAATCTTAGATCATATTACTGATGAAATAAAACAAATACGTATTGATGTATTTATGAAGGAACAAGGCTTTACAGAAGAATTCGATGAAATCGATGAGACTGCAAAATTTGTTCTCTTGTCCATAGATGGTAAAGCAGCTGGTACTTGCCGATATTTTCCAAGTGACGTAGTCGGAGATGCACATATTGGTCGCATGGCAGTACGCAAGCTGTATCGTGGGCAACATTTAGGAACAAAAATTATGATGGCAGCAGAAAATGCTATTCGTAGGGATGGATATAAAACATGTTCCTTGTCTGCACAGGTACAGGCTAAGCCATTCTATGAATCCCTTGGCTATAAAGCGGAAGGGGAGGAATACCTTGATGAAGGGTGTCCTCATATTTTAATGAGAAAGCTTTTATAAGTCCTTGTATAATAAGAATAAGTAGATAGGTAGCATTAAATAAGTTGAATGTGCATATTATTTTGTTACGAGGTGAGAGTATATGAAACTAGCAGAGGCATTACAAGAACGAGCTGACTTAAATAAAAAAATTAGTGATTTGCGAGGGCGTTTAAATCAAAATAGTTTAGTACAAGAAGGGGAAACACCTAATGAAAACCCTATAGTGTTGATGCAAGAACTAGAAAAGGCAATTGCTAGACTTCAACAACTCATTAAAGATATTAATCTTACTAACTGTGCAACTATTGTTGAAGGGCGCTCTTTAACACAAATTAT
This sequence comes from Veillonella sp., assembly GCF_019414865.1. Classification (GTDB taxonomy): domain Bacteria; phylum Bacillota; class Negativicutes; order Veillonellales; family Veillonellaceae; genus Veillonella. The sequence continues at coordinate 472 of NZ_DXLG01000065.1, read as the reverse complement.
AGCAGAAAAAGAAGGTGCAATTATGCGTCTATCTGCATATCGTGCCTTAGCAGATAGTGCGAGTGCGATTAATTATCGTGCTCGTGGCTCGGAAATCAAAATGATAGCAACTATAAATGTTAGTGAATTACAAAAAACAGCAGATAGAATATCTAAGGAAATTCGTACATTAGATAATTTACTACAGTCAACCAATTGGACAGTTGATTTAATAGAGTATTAAGTATAAGTTGGTAATCAAGATAGGGTGGATACAAAGCCACGATTGCTTAATTCGTAAAAAGATGACATTTACATGTACGGGGCATTTAAGATATGTATCGTGTAGGCCCTTATTGTGTATAAATGTATAGTTATTTTTTATAATGTATTACCATGTGTCAACTGTTTTGATGAGGGTGGCTTGGGGATATAAAAAGGAAGCATTTCACTAAAGAATGTGAAATGCTTCCTTTTTTATATTATTAAAATG
>NZ_DXLG01000064.1 GCF_019414865.1 Veillonella sp. | reverse complement strand
ATATATATAGTTTATAACTATATTATATTGATATTAATTATTAAATTAAGGTGATAATATGGCAAAAAAAAGAATTTCTGACGTACTTATCGATGTCTTAGCTAGTGCTGGTATTAAACGTATTTATGGTATCACAGGCGATAGTTTAAACTCTGTAAATGATAGTTTACGCCGCAATGGTAAGATTGCCTTTGAACATGTACGTCATGAAGAAACAGCAGCCTTTGCTGCAGGTGCAGAAGCATCCTTAACTCATAAATTAACTGTATGTGCTGGTAGTTCTGGCCCTGGTAACTTACACTTAATCAATGGTCTATTCGATTGCCATCGTAATCGTGTTCCAGTATTGGCTATTGCCTCTCACATTCCTCAATCTGAAGTAGGGTTAAATTATTTCCAAGAAACACATCCTGAAAACTTGTTTAAAGAATGTTCTTGTTTCTGTGAACTTGTATCCAATCCTAAACAAATGCCTGAAATCCTATTCCGTGCTATGAATGCTGCTGTAGGTAACCAAGATGTTGCAGTTATCGTTCTTCCTGGGGACGTTGCAGTAATGGAAATGGAAATTGATGAGTTACCTGTATGGACTCCTCCTCGTTTACCTCATATCGTGCCACAACGCACCGATATTGAAGAAATGGCTGCTCATTTAGAAACTGGTAAACGCATTACTCTCTTCTGTGGTGCAGGCTGTGAAGGTGCTCATGACGAAGTTGTAGAATTAGCAAAACGTTTACAAGCACCTGTAGTACATGCTTTCAGAGGCAAGGAATGGGTTGAATGGGATAACCCATATGATGTAGGTATGACTGGTCTATTAGGCTATACATCTGGTTATCGTGCTATCGAACAATGCGATACTCTGGTAATGCTTGGTACAGACTTCCCGTACCGTCCATTCTATCCAGAAAATGCAAAAGTAATTCAAGTGGATAGAGATCCTAGTGCTTTAGGTCGTCGTGTTCCTCTTACACAAGGTATTATTGGTACTGTAAAAGATACATTAAAAGAATTATTACCTCTTGTTGGTCAACGCGGTGATACTGAATTCATCGACACTGTACGCAAAGCATATGCTAAATTCAGAGGCGACTTAGATAGCTATGCAGTAGCTGAACCAGATGGTGTCGCAATTCACCCTCAATACTTTGTAAACCGTCTCAATAAATTAGCTGCTGAAGATGCTATCTTTACCTTTGACGTAGGCACACCAGTAATTTGGACTGCTCGTCATTTAAAAACAAATGGTAAACGTCGCATCTTAGGTTCTTATAATCACGGCTCCATGGCCAATGCCATGATGCATGCCATCGGTGCTCAAAATGCATGTCCTAATCGTCAAGTCATCTCCCTTTCCGGTGATGGTGGCTTCACAATGATGATGGGCGAAATGTTAACATTAAAACAACTTAACTTACCAGTTAAAATCTTTGTATTCAACAACGAAGAACTTAGCTTCATCGCCATGGAAATGAAAGCTTCTGGCTACCTAGACTATGCTACGGACTTTGTAAATCCAGACTTTGGCAAACTTGCGGAAGCAGCTGGCATTAAAGGTGTAAGCATTCAAAACTCTAGCGAAGTAGATGAAAAAATTATGGAAGCTCTCAACCATAATGGTCCAGTCATCGTTAATGTTCGCGTAGATAAACAAGAACTTGCTATGCCACCTAAAATTGCGTACCAACAAGCTAAAGGCTTCAGCAAATACTTGATTAATGCAATCCTTGATGGCCGTGGTACAGAACTTAAAGAAATGGCCAAAACAAACTGGATGAAGTATAAATCCTTATACTAAAAATCTGCCAAATTTATCAAACCTGCCAAACTAAATAAACTGCAAAACTTTCAAAAAGAGGAGTCATCATTTGATGACTCCTCTTTTATCTATAATAATCGTCCTCGTAATCGTCTTTATACCGTATTGCATCAAGATCTGATGGCGATAATACATTCCCCTCTTCATCGACATATTCTCGGAATTCGTTAAAATATACACCTGGAATATCGGATTCTTCCAACTCAGGCACATCCTCGGGCTCAATATCCCAAAATTCAATCTCTATAGGTTGATTTTGATGCTCCTTAGCAATATTCGATTCACATCTATTATCTTCTAATTTTATTTTAGGTTCTTTAGAAATATTGCTATCCGATGACTTAATTCCTAAAAACTTCAATAATCCACTTATCATTACATAACACTCCCTTACACCAATGATATATTAATTGTATTGTAGCAAAATATATAAAAATAAGCACTATATCACCTTTTAGGTATATAGTGCTTATTTTGTATTTAGGTTTTAACTTATATTTTATTATGCTCCAAAGAGTGACATTTGTTCGTCTTCAGGTAGTTCACCACAGCATTTGAGTTCTTTCATAAGATCAATGATGGTATTAGATACCTTACAACGACGTTGCAAGTCTTTTAGAGATGTAAACGGACGTTCTTCTCGTTCAGCAACGATAGCATCAGCTACAGTTTCACCTAAGGAATCAATAGCTAAGAATGGCGGCAATAATGCACCATCTTTAATGCTAAAACGTCTAGCTTCGGAGTGCTGGATATCTACATTGATAAAACGATAGCCCCGTTGATACATTTCCATAGATACTTCTAACGCACTCATAAGGTCCTTATCTTTAGGACTGGCAGCACGATCGAGAGCCTTAATACGGTTGAACTCAGTCATTTGAGTTTTAAGGTCTCCCGTCATAATGCGTAAGTCAAAGGCCTTGGCACGAATGGAGAAGTATGCCGCATAGAATGCCAATGGATGGTACACCTTAAACCAAGCAATGCGGAATGCCATCATTACATAGGCTACCGCATGGGCCCGTGGGAATAGATAGGAAATCTTTTTACAAGATTCAATAAACCATTCAGGAATATTGTTCTCACGCATTTCTGCTTCAAATTCCGTAGTAGCTTGACCTTGTTTGTTTCGTTTTTCAATGCCCTTACCTTTACGTACGTTTTCCATTACGAAGAAACTATGCTTTCTATCCATGCCACGATGGATCAAGAAGTTCATTACGTCGTCACGGGTAGAAATAGCTTCGTTCAACTTACAAGTACCATTTTTAATGAGATCTTGCGCATTGTCGAGCCATACGTTGGTACCATGAGAGAAACCAGAGATACGAACTAAATCAGAGAATGTTTGAGGACGAGAGTCTTCAAGCATGCCTCGTACAAACTTTGTACCACATTCTGGTACAGCCAAGCTGGCTACTTGGTCACCTTGTAATTGTTCAGGTGTTAAACCAATCCCCTCTGTAGAAGAGAATAAGCTCAATGTTTTTGGATCATCAAATGGTATAGTTTTTGCATCAATACCAGTCAAATCCTCTAGCATACGAATGATAGTAGGATCATCATGGCCCAGAATATCAAGCTTAGTCATACGACCTTCGATAGAGTGATAGTCAAAGTGTGTTGTTAATACGCCACTTTCCTTCTTATTCGCAGGATGCTGTATAGGTGTAAAGTGATGCACATCCATATCGCGAGGACATACCATGATACCACCTGGATGTTGACCAGTAGTATTCTTTACATTCGTAAAGCCTTTTGCTAAATGTTCAAAGAAACCACTACGGGCTTGAATATCTCTAATTTCAGCGTACTTTTTAACATAACCAAATGCAGTTTTATCAGCGATAGTACCAATAGTACCGGCTTTAAATACATTGTCACGGCCAAATAATTCTTCCGTATATTTGTGAGCTTTTGCTTGGTAATCACCAGAGAAGTTAAGGTCGATGTCTGGAACCTTATCACCTTCGAAACCAAGGAAGATAGCAAACGGAATATCATGGCCATTCGTTTGTAGCGCATGACCACATTTAGGACAGTCTTTACGAGGCAAGTCAAAGCCACCTGCATATTCGCCTTTTTCAAAGAATTCGGAATATTTACAGTTAGGACATACATAATGTGGTGGTAATGGGTTTACCTCTGTAATCTCAGACATAGTAGCTGCGAAGGAAGACCCTACAGAACCACGAGAACCTACAAGATACCCATCATCAAGAGATTTTTTTACTAGTTTATGAGCGATATAATACAATACACCATAACCATTGGAGATAATACAATCCAATTCATAGTCTAAACGCTCTTGTACAACACGTGGCAATGGATCACCATAAATAGCCTTCGCATTTCTATAGCACATTTCTGTGAAAGCTTCATCGGCGCCTTCAATTTTTGGAGAATATGTACCGTCTGGCACTGGTTTGATATCTTCGATACTATCATTAATAGCACGAGTATTAGTAACTACTACTTCATAGGCCTTTTCTTCACTTAAATAAGGGAAGGATGCCAACATTTCATCTGTAGTACGTAAGTGCAAATCTGGTTGTTCATCTGCATCTGGATAACCACATGCCGTTAACATGATTTCACGGTAGATTTTTTCTTCTGGTGTTAAATAATGAACGTCACAAGTAGCACATACTGGTTTATTTAAAGCTTCCCCTAATTCGATAACTGTTTTATTCATATCGATAAGAGCTTGCTCATCTGGCATAAGCCCTTTACGAACCAAGAACATATTATTTGTATGTGGCTGAATTTCAAGATAGTCATAGAAAGATGCAATCTCTAATAGTTCTTCCTTTGTAGCGCCGCGAACAATGGATTGCATAAGTTCACCAGCTTCACAAGCAGAGCCGATAATAATGCCTTCACGATGTTCTTCAATAACAGAACGAGGCAAACGAGGACGTACCTTATAGTGTTCAAGGTGAGAAATAGATATCATCTTGTACAGATTGCGCAAACCTACCATATTTTTAGCTAATAAGATAATATGGTAACGTTTATCTTTTTCTTTTTTCTTCTTCTTATCTACTACAAGCTCTTCATCACGAGCAACAATTTCATCATCAATGAGATAGCCTTCTACACCGTAGATAACCTTAACGCCCAACTCTTTACCAAGAGCTTGAGCTTCTGGAAAGGCTTGTACAACGCCGTGATCTGTAATAGCCACCGCAGGATGACCCCATTTTTTTACTGTTTTAAATAGGTCTTTAACAGATACAAGGGCATCCTTATCACTCATCTTAGTATGTAAGTGCAGCTCTACACGGGAGTCTGGACGGTTTTCAGTGCGCTCCACGCTATTAGTTTCCATAGCTTCAATGCTTCGAATAGATAAGATATAATCCTTATCAAATCGATCATCAAAGCTGACGCTACCTTGTACGCGTACACGTTGTAAACCTTTCAATTGTTTAAGTAGCGCATCCCCTTCTTCAGGGCTGTTCGTAAACTTGATAAATTTGATACTATTCGTATCGTCTACGATGCTACCGTTAACGATACTTTTACCAGTCTTAGTATCACGTTTATCTAGACCAACAAATACACCTTCAAAAATAACACTAGGCGTATCCAAAGTGCCCATAATTTTAGAGGTAACTCCCTCAATTTTAGGTCCTAAAATCATGCCTTCATCAGTAGGAGCATCCTTCGGTGCACGACGAGGATATTTGCTATCCCCTTCACTACCTTTTCCAGTAGATTTTATAGTACTTTTAGGTGCAAAACCTTTGCTTGCTTTAGGTGTACTGCTCACAGATGCGACAGTATCACTACCGCTAGATGCGGCAGCCGTTTGATTAGAACGAGACACAACAACTGGACTATTGTTGAAATAGCCTAACTCAACAGCCTCTACAAATGGAGCAAAATCATCTTCGTCAACATCATCATATTCATCTTGTTGATCATAACCAGCAAAAGACTTACCTCTAGGCACTTTGTTTTTAGCCTCTTCAGCCTCACGTTGCGCTTCTGCCGCTTCTATCCATTCACCAGCACCACAGCCACCACCATAATAATAGGTATCTAAACCTTCTCCAGTTTCAGTATCTACTTTCCATGCGAAACAACAAGCTGTATCGGTATTAGTTGGAATATCGTCAAAAGAGATATTTTTTTCCTTATACCATGCAGACAATCTTTCACGCAAACCAAGTAATGTGGAAAAGGCCGAGTCCGCCGCTTGAATCGTCACATGTTGGCTATGACAGTTTACATAGAAGGATGATTTCTTATTCTGTTTTGGTACAACACGATAACGTACTTTCATTTTTATCCCTTATACCCACAATAGGTAATACATAAATCTCTAAATCGCCAAATATCGCCCTTGCTGCTACGGCTATCCAATATAATCTCATAGAGCCCTTTTAATAAAGCTCGTAGCGCCTTAATTGAAATTCTAGGACTCGCCTCATAAGCTAGCTTAATTGGATATGGTTTAAATGACGAATCATGATCCTTACATAAGTTTTGAATAGCTTGAACAGACATTCCCGCTTGACGGCATTCGCTAACCAGTAACTGTAAACGTAATTGCCCCTCAATATAGCTCATTGCACGGTCTAATTCTTTATAGCCGAACATAAACGGAAATAGTTCAAGCAATGTATCAATATCTCGTTTTAACAGAGCCTCTTTAAAGGTGAAAATGTTTTTAGCCCCATAATCGCTACCATTTTCTTCGAGAAACTCTTTAGTAATGACTTTATCACCTATAATTTGTAGAAAATACCGGTCAAATTCGGTTCTCATAAAAGAAACCGGTACATCTTGCCACAAATCGATGAGATGAGCTACATATTCCTGTGCATCAGGGGTCATTTTAAAACCATTAGAAGTGCAATACTGACGTATCCACATCACAAGGTCTGCCCCTTCAAGGCGCTTACATTGATGATTGGGAATTTTATCTAAAATCGCTTTATTCTGCTTGATGCGTTTATCAATCATATCATGATAAATCAAAAGGATGGGATTATTCCCATTATATTCCATAATGAGTTCATATAATGGAACCCAAGCATCGCTATTTTTACCGCTTTTACGAATAATAGGTAAATTCACTAAACAAAATACCTTTTGATCGCCAAAGAGCGAATCTTCACATAGCTTTTCACTTATTTTCTGTGGCCCAGCTTCATCATCTAATACAGTTACTGGAAGGTCAGGATAGGCACTTAAAAATTTACGTTTTTCTTCTTCAATTAATTGTGGCTCATCGCCATAAATGAGTTGAATATGTACCATAGTTCCTCCTTTCACAGATAGATATCTTTAATGTAACTGTACCCCATTATATACATGTGTTCTGATGATGGGTCCACATCGCGTAATGCACCATGAGGACTACTAAATAAAACAGTATTATCCGGTAATATGCGACCAATTTCGTTCATTATACTAGATCGACTCGTAATAAATAATGTATTAGTCTTATCATTTAATTTTAGATTTTTTTCTCCTCTTTGTCCATTATATACATCGATTTCTTTCATACTATTTTTATATATTGTTTTTGCAGATCCGTTACTATGAAAGTAGTCTACTTTTACAACTTTTGGATTGACACCATATGCCCGTATAGCTTGATTGATAAGCCTTTCATTAGGTGTAGTTTTAATATGGTCTGGCGCATCAATTAATACATAGGCCCCTTCGTGATTAGGTTCTATACAAAGTAATACATTACACTGCTTCATAGGAATATAGTGAACCAATGCATTCTTATGATACTGTGTCACATAATATGAAGTACCAAAGGTTGTGACCATAAAAACTAAACATAACACTATATAAACAGTATACCTTTTTCTATGGGTTAAAAAATACGTAAATAAACCTAATAGAACCAAATACAAATAAGCACAATAAGGATTCATCATGCCTAACCAAAGTAAACTGCCACTACGACCTAACACATGATTTAAATATAAGGATATACGTAATAGTACATCTATCAATGACCATAGAAATGATATCGGCAATACATAGCTAATAACAGTACTTATAAAAATTAAAACGATAGATAAATCTAATAAAGGTGCCACTATACAAGCTGCTAACAAACTAGCAATACTAATATAATGAAAGTAATATAGCTGTAGAGGCAAGATGAGCAACTGTGCTGATACACATAATACAAGAGGTGTTTTAATCCATTTAGGTAACCATTGAATACGTTCATATAATACTTTTCCCCATATGAGCAAACCATAGGTTGCACCAAACGATAGCTGAAAGCTTACATCAAATATAGAAAAAGGATCATATACTAAACATAGTATGGCACATATGCATAATGCTTGCTTAGCTTGATATAATCGACCTTTTATGTAAGCCATACACATGAGTATGCTCATTATCGTTGCCCGTACAACAGGAGCATCACCACCAACGACACCACAATACATACAGGCCACTAAAATTCCCATAATCAAACTGGTTCGTTTTCTTAATTTAATAAGTCGTCCCAGTCCATATACCAATGCTAACAAGAGAGCAATATGTGAACCTGATATGGATAAAATATGGATAAGTCCTGTGTAGGAAAAATCCTTCATTGTATCTTCCCCTAGCTCACTATAATGGCCACCTAAAGCTAATGATTGTGCTAATACATGTTGTGGACCCTCTAGATAATTAGAAATAGTTTTATCTATAGACTCTCGTATTAATCCACAAATAAATAAGAGTTTCCTATATAGTTCTTCAGAATAGGTTTCTTTAAAGTGAAATGCTTGTAAATCTTTATGACTCGCAACTCTATATACACCATCATAGATACGTCCTCGAGTATTGGAACTCATATATCGGCCACGAAGATTAATACGACCTTCCTCTTCGATAAGAAATAAGGACTTTGGGGTACCTTCTACAACTGCATATTCCCCTAGTCGTATGGGATGTTTGGTGGTAGATGCCTTTGAGTATATCTGTAAACGGCCCTTAGCATTAATATAATCATTTTTGGCAGTATCTTTATAAGGATGTAAGCTATGGATTTCAATGGTATATTTGTAATACTCATGTCCGTTCAAATTTACTCTTTCAGGAGCAATTACAACCGTACCAAGATATTCTCCTTCTTGGTGCAAATAATATGATGTATAGCTATTAAAATGTATAATCCGTAAATTTGTTTGGTAATACGATAGTCCTATTAAAAGGGACACAAATACTATTAACTTACCAAGTGAGCTCCACCAATTAGCCGATTGTAAGGCTTTAAAAACACCGACACCTATAATGGCTATCCCTATAGCAAAGATGTAGTGCATTTGATTGAGTACAGGAAAATAATTTCCATACCCTAGTATTGTTCCTATAATAATAGATCCTAATATAACATGTGCCCATTGACTATGAGTTAATACCACTTTTGTTTGATGAA
>NZ_DXLG01000063.1 GCF_019414865.1 Veillonella sp. | reverse complement strand
TATTAATACTGACTTTACAAGATCACCAAACTGTTCATAATAATTAATATCCGTTAAATTCCTACTAAAACCACCTCGAATTTAATCATCGAAAATCATCAAATTTCTATAACTATTATTGGTATTTAACTCTCTGATAATTATTATCATAAGTTTTTTTAGTGATTTCTTTCACATACGCCAAAATCAGCAAAATCCCGTCCATCTATGCGCATACGGCAATCTTCGATATAGTTCATCTTCATTCATTAGCAGAATTCATTAAGTTTCAACTTTTCTTCGTTTTTAAGCTCTCAAAACATGAAGAACAGGCTTATAAACTCGCATATACATTCATCTTTTGCTCATTCCTGTTGTATAAGGTATGATAATAGATAAATAAGTTATATAATATTATATATATAGTCAACTCTATATGGTGTTGTGGCTTTCACCAAAATGAAAGCATATATATATAATGACTATATTAATGTAGTTGGAGAGCTATATTTTTAACTCATACATAAGGAGAACAGAGAATGAAAATTTTACTTGTAGAAGACGAAGAAATGCTGAATGGCATTACCGCCAAATATTTGCGTGCAGAGAATATGACAGTTGATACATGCTTCAATGGTCAACAAGCCATCGATTATGTAAATACATCCAGCTATGATGTTATCGTTATGGATATCATGATGCCAGTTCTTGATGGCATTAGCGCTCTTGCACAAATGCGTAACGACGGCAATACAACACCTGTATTGCTTTTAACTGCAAAAGATTCCTTGCAAGATAAAGTTACAGGCCTCAACACAGGCGCTGACGATTACCTTGTAAAACCTTTCGATCTTGAAGAATTAACAGCTCGTATTTATGCATTGGCTCGTCGTAATGCGCGCCATGCACAAAACGATATCCACGTAGGTCCGCTTACAATCAATGTGCCTCAACGTACCGTTAAACGCGATGGTGAAACAATCACATTGACTGCAAAAGAATTTGACCTTCTATTCTATTTAGCAAGTAACGAAAACATCGTATTATCCCGTCAACAAATTCTTGACCATGTTTGGGAATACGACTATGAAAGCTACTCTAATCTTATCGATGTATACATCAAAGATTTACGTAAAAAGATCGATACTGATGAGAATGTAAAACTCATTCAAACAGTTCGTGGAGTAGGGTATGTCCTCAAAACAGAAAACTAATGATCCTCACCGAGATCTAGACACCATGTCTGGGGCAGCTACCGATTTATTTAATCGGCTGCCCCTCACTTTTAAAATTATGTCTTGGTATACCATCTTTTTGCTCATCATTTTGATGGTTGCCTCTGCATGGATTTATGCCTATACGCACGAATCCGACAACAAAGAAGTACGTGAGCGCTTGCAGCAGCAGGCAATGATCATGGCTACGGATATTCGCAAATTTAAACCGTACCAAGATAATACATTCTTCTTTGTTTCCACCCAAGACGGCTATATTATTAAAGGCGCCTTACCAGACGGCTTCCCAAATCAAACAGTCCTTTCCTTAGGACAGGTTGGAGAAATTGCTGTTGGTGACGACACCTTCTATTACTACGATACGCCGGTTAACGAACCAAACTATCGTGGTATTTTGCGTGCTGTTACAAAGGTAAAAACAGCCTCTAAAAAGACAGAAAACCTACTGTATAGTTTATTATTAGGCGATGTTATCTTCTTGCTGATTTCATCACTAGGTGGTTATCTATTCATCAAAAAAGGCCTCAAGCCGGTCCGAACCTTAACGAAAACAGCTAAGGTTATCGGTAAGAACAATGACTTGAGCCGCCGTATTGATATTCCTGCTCGTACTGCGCGCGATGAAATATATGAGCTTACCACCACATTCAACCGCATGATTTCAGGTCTGGAAGACTCCTCTAATCGGGAGAAACAGTTTAGTTCTGACGTATCTCATGAGTTGCGTACACCAATTGCTGTTATCAAAGCAGAAAGTGAATTCGCTTTAAAATACGGCCGTACAGAGGACGATTTGCGAGAAGGCTTAACACATATCTTAGAACAAGCCAAGTTTATGACTAACCTCGTAAGTCAATTGCTCGATGTAGCGCGTCTAGAGAACGCTCACGAACTCAACTTAGCACCTGTAGATGTATCATTGATGTTAACCAATATGGTTCATGACTATACACGACTCGTTGCAGAGAATACAGAAAAAAAGATTTCTATCACATCCAATATTCAACCGCATATGAGTATCGTTGCCCATGAGGTATCCTTACGTCGTGCCATTACAAACTTGGTGGACAATGCTATCAAGTTTACGAATTCCACCATCGACATTTCAGCCAAGCTTGCCGGCGGTGAACTCATTATTACAGTAACAGATAACGGCATCGGTATCGAGCCAGAAAACCTTGAGTATATTTGGGATCGCATGTACCAAACAGAGCAATCTCGAAACAAGAAATCAAATCACGGTATTGGACTTGGCTTATACTTTGTAAATAAGGTAATTAACTTGCACCATGGCACAGTAACAGCCGCAAGCGAGCCACAAGTAAGAACTACATTTACAGTACGATTGCCGTACAACAGAACAGAAGAATAAACTAAAGGGACTGACCAACGGGTCAGTCCCTTTTATTATGAAGCGCTTAATTATTTAGCATTTAATTGTTTAGCCTATGAATTGTTGCCATAGTGGCATATACACATATTCGAGGAAGGTCCATACAACGAGCCCTGCAATAGCACCAACAATGGCACCATTGATACGGATCCAGCTGAGGTCATCCTCTACCTTAGATTCGATGAAGTAAATGAACTTCTCTGTGCTAAGGCCGCCCAAAACTTGGCGTATGATGGTTTCAATAAGGTCATAGCCCTGTTCAAGCACATATATACCAATATTGTGTAATGTATCTTCTATACGATTTCTCAAATCTTCGGATTGGCCATATACAGTCCACAATTCAAGAGCAATATTCACAAGAACTTGGGCAGGCGTTTCCCCATTTTCATCCCCTACAAGTAATAATTCCTCTACATAAGGGCATAAATGGTTTTCAATGACAGATTCCCAATCTTGTTCACGAATCCAACGTTCCCACGCTTCATCGAGAGCATCACAAACCTCGCGATTCTCTTCTATGTGGCGAATTGGGTCTACCCATTGGCGCAGCCATGCAGTCCGTTCCGGACTATTTGGGCGCTTCCAATTTTCAAGCATAGCATAGGCCTCTTGAACGATAGCCTGTGCCAGTTCATGGTAGTTCACCACATCGGTCGCTTCAGACATAGAGATGAGGAAATCAGACCAGAAGCCTTTTCGCTTTTTCTTATGCGCCTCTTCTGCTACAACCGCTGTAAGCCACGTAACCATAGCTGGATGGTTAATACGTTCTTGAATTACATTCAATACCTGTACAACCATACCTTCATAGCGATTATGTTCACATAAGTCGAGCAATACGTGTTTCAAAACCGGTACAAGAGAATGTTTTTGAAGCAATCCACGGATGCGTTTTGCCCCCCATTGTGCCCATTCCTCGTTCGTTTGAGATTTCCACAACAGATGTAAACCTTGATGTATCACAAGGCGCGCTGCCCGTTGCCCTTCTGGAGATAGCAGAAACTTCTCGAACAATGGTACAAATTGGACATTACTCAACAATACTTTGCACCGTTCCTTGGTAAGCATCTTTGTCTCAACGAGCTTGATAACACCGTTGATAAGGCGATCCTTATTCCGAGGAATCAATGCTGTATGATATGGGAATCCTAGTGGCTTACGGAACAATGCAGTTACAGCAAACCAGTCTGCCACACTGCCGATAAGGGCTGACTGTACAGCCCAATAAAGCGGCTGATACCAGCTTTCACGGCCATAGAAAAATTGACCTATGAAAACAAAACAGTACAATACGGCGGTCAAGCCAAGAATACCATTAGCACGTTGCCGCAAAGTGAGGGATTTCAAATACTGAATCATTTGAGCACCCCCTCTACCAAAAGGTATAAACCGTAGAATATACCACCTAAAACAGCCCCTACGAGGGAACCATTGATACGAACCATTTGAAGGTCATAGTACATCTTGCCTCGTACAATTTGGGTGATTTCATCAGGGGAATATCGAGATAACTCTTGCCCTACCACCTTATCGATGAGAGGGTTTAATTTTTGTAACCACGGAATGCTGCGTAACAAGAAAAATCGTTCAAACGGTGCTTGCTTGTCTGGGTTCAGCAAAATCTCTGTACCGAGCACGTTAAAGCGGCCGATAACGATGTCCATGAGACGTTTCCAGTCCACAGTATCACCATCGATGAGCTTGCCTTCCCATTCTTCGAGAACCATCTTGATCCATTGATCCTTATGCTCTTCGATGAAAGCTTGCCACTCTGCATTGGTTTCCAAATTATTGAAGAAACGAATGGCTTGGCCCCATACGTAACGACCTAAATCAGAGTCGATGGACTCATTATCCTTAAGGAATTGAACAGCCTTTTTCTGTACTGTTTCTACCAATCGTTCTGGTGAAAGCCCATCCCCGCCAAAGGCAATAGCCAATTCACGGAAGAAGGAATCCTTCGTATAGGTTTTCATAATGTCTAACATTACGCGGTACAAATACGGATATACCTGATTTGATGAAATGACGCGCTGACAAGTACGATTAAAGTAAAGCCAGAAAATGCTAGCCGTATGGCGTTCTAGCATACATCGGCCAAACAAGATAACGAGTGGTGTCGCCTTCCAGTTTGTCACGCCTTTGTATATGGCTTTATTGATTTCCTGACGCATAGGTTCAATGTCCATATGGGACAAGACCTGATTGCCTACGCCATACAAAATATCACGCATTTGGTCTTGTCCTACATCACTCATGCCATATTCAATAATGCGGACCATAACCCGTTCTTTTTTGATGGCATAGTACATTTGAGGCACGCGCAATAGTTCTTCACTGAGCATGGTGCGCCCCATTTGTATAAGACGTTCCTTACTGCGTGGTAAGATAGCCGTCTTAAAAGGTATCCCCAAAGGTTTTGTAAAGAGGGCCGTTACCGCATACCAGTCCGCCAAGCCACCGATCATAGCGGCCCCAGATACGTGCATGATAAATGCCCAAAACATATCTTGCCGTTGTGGATATGAAATTAAAAATATAATAGCCATGACAACCAATAGGGTGGTTGCCACTGGTTTAGTTTTCATCATCACTTGATCCTAACTTACTAAATTACGTATACAGACTCTCCCCATATAACGTAGTGACCATATAGGCCACGAACTTTCACGTACTACAACAACTTGTGAAAGTATATTTAATATGTGTATCAATCATCTGCTAGAGCATCCGATTAACACTTCAGTTAAAATGTGCATTCATCGCCTTCTTTTTGAGGTTCCCATACAGGGACATCGCCAAAGAGAGCTTTAAAATACACAGATGGTGTCCATAGTGGTCCATTTAGATGCATCGGAATAAAAGCTTTTTTCACCTCTACACGGCGCAAAAACTCAATGGCGCCCCACTCCATAGCGTCTTCCAAACGATTATCTACAGGGAACATCGCTACATCGACAGATAAACCATCCAATTCTTTGAACTCACGCCACGCCATGCGCTTTGCATCAGCATTATTCTCTGGCGTGTCACCAAGCCAATGCCACCAGTTGAGGTCACCTGCGTGGAAGATAGAATCAGAATCGATGTTAGCAGTATTTGTCTTTACGTAGAAAGAACCACCTTCATCGGTACTACCATACATATGAATGCCTACATCGTCTAATATCGCATCATGACCTGGGCGCATGGTAATGCATTTCTTTACCTTGCCTTCTAATGGCACATCTTGATGGCAAATGTAGCGTGTTTGAGGACCATCAAACTCTGTAATGGATGGATTAAAATGATCTGCATGAACATGGCTTACAAAGAACCAAAGCTCACGTCCACGCTTTGCTAATTGCCAAACTATATTGTTAGGATCTTTATAATAATCAAACACATAGCAACGCTTACCGTCATCTACAAGAAAGCCGCTATGCGCTAAAAAAGTAACATTTAACATTATTATCAATACCTCTCATTTATTGAGAATTTATATCATTCGTATTGTTTATTATACCATATTTTTCTTAATACATGGCATAAACAAATGGCTATTTATAACATATATAAAGGCTTTGTTAAGCCATATCAAATATATAATCCCCACATGTATAACATAATAAGGGCAGAAATGCCGCTGCCGTTTCTTAAATACGGCCAGCGGCTTTCATATAGTCAATATATTGGTTCCCCCATTTTTCAAGAGATGCGAGAACCGCTTTAAACTCTGCCCCCACTTCGGTAAGACTATATTCTACCTTAGGTGGAATAGTACCATATACTTCACGATGAACTAAACCGTCATCCTCCATTTGGCGAAGAGCTCTAGTGAGTGTGGCTTGCGTAATTGGATATAAGCGGCGCTCTAACTCACGGAAGCGCACAGGACCTTCAGATAATTCGTGCATGATCAATAACGACCATTTGCCGGCTAATAACTTTTGGCTCGTTGCATAGGGACAACGGCCCACTAAATCATGAACATTTACAAGTTGCTCTGCCATGGTGATTCTCCTTTTCGCTCTAATATAATTCAAATGTTATCACATATTTTTACTATTTCAAGTATTTTATGGTATCTTTTTTTAGGGTACAAATATTTATGTTCGCTAATATTACTATATACGCAAAAGAACCGCTAGTTACAAAACTAGCGGTTCTTTTCTTTACCATACTAAGGACACTACTAAACGAACTCTTTTAAGAAGCAAGAGATATTATAAATCAATGTCACTTATTCCCTAAAATTTAGCCGTCTGCCGAAATTATAATAATGTTTTAATAAAAGATTCCATTTCCATCGGTTTTACAACAGGCTCAAAGCGCCCTACCACATTACCTTTACGATCTATAACAAACTTAGTAAAGTTCCACTTCACCTCATCGTCCTTTAGATAGTTAGGATCAATGCCATTGAGATAGTCTGTAAGCATTTCTGTCTTATCACTAGGCGGGAACCCTTTAAATGGTTGCTCTTTAATCATAGATTTGAATAAATCCAAGGCACTTTCATCACGTACATCAGATTTCCCCATCACAGTAAAAGTAACCCCATAATTTACCTTGCAAAAGGATTGAATTTCGCTATTAGAACCAGGTTCTTCTTCCCCAAATTGGTTAGACGGAACAGCAATAATTTCTAGACCTTGGTCTTTATATTTCTTATAAAGCGCCTCTAACCCATCATATTGATGAGTAAAACCACATTTACTAGCAGTATTAACAATAACAAGCACTTTACCTTCAAAGTCTTTTAAGCTTTGCTCTTCACCAGCTTTATTGAGTAAAGAGTAATCATATACAGTCATGATATGCCACCTAAAAATATTCATACAATAGATATTATTAACCAATACTATCCCAATAATGTTTTCACATCGTAATTAAATTTAGCCGTTCTTTCAGCCGCAGTTTTCTGCCATTCTGTAGGTGCTGTACCGTCTTTCTCAAGGAAGAATCCAGAGTCAAGATAGCGAATGATGATGTAGTTGGAATCTTTTTGATCAAAGCCATTACCACGACTGAAGTCAATGCCATGACCTGTATTGCGTGTTACAATGGCTTCCAATAATGGCAACGTAATAGCATTCAACGTGATTTTCATATCAGGAGAATCAAAGATTTTTTTAAGGAAAGAACTAGGCTTTTCTTCCTTGTACACTAAAAGCTTGCTAATCGTGCCATTAGATGCACATACTACGCGACGAATATCTTTAATAGGAATATCTACCTTGCCATTTGAGATAACACCGTTTTTAATGGTAATTTCTCGTTTACCCATAAAGGAAGAGTCTAATGGTAATTGAAGAGTATCTAAGTTCGCAGGAAAATCTGCAGTCAATTTATTTCGAGCAAAGGCTGTAAGAATCGCTTTTGTTTCACGAATGTTATGACCAATGTTAGATTCTGTACGGTCCGTATCTAAATCTTGGCCTTCTATATTTTTCCAATTATGGTCTCTAAACATAATTGTATAATTAGAATTTGAATTTAGATATCTTGTAAGATATAGCTCATTTACGTCATTAAAATCAATGTCAGTAATAACCGTACCATTAGCATCTTTACAGAGCACCCCATTGTAACTTATCGTTAAGGTACGATCAGAACCTTCAAAAACAACAGGATTTGTGTCAAATACAGAAATCATAGCCCTCTCCTTTTCACAACTTCAATCACAGTTCCCCAGCATATACTGGACATACCACTGAAAAACATATATTGATTAAATATATTAATCAAATAATCTCAACTTAATCATACACCTTCTATATATATTTACACAAACAAAAAAGCTGATTCCGAAGAATCAGCTTTTTCTATTTCATTGAAATATTTCAAATGAAGTTGTAGTTGAAATTAGATGCTTTCAACAGCAGCGATAGCAGCAACGTCTACAACGTCTTGAGCAGAGCAGCCACGGGAAAGGTCATGAACTGGTTTAGCCAAACCTTGAATCAATGGGCCAAGAGCGTCAGCGCCGGAGAAGCGTTGTACCAATTTGTAACCGATGTTAGCAGCTTGAAGATCAGGGAAGATCAAGATGTTAGCTTTACCAGCTACGTTGGAGCCAGGAGCTTTCTTTTCTGCTACGGAAGGAACGATGGAAGCGTCCAATTGTAATTCGCCGTCGAATTTGAAGTCAACATTGCGTTCTTTCAAAATGTTAACAGCTTCTACTACTTTGTCTACTTCTGGAGTGGAAGCGGAACCTTTAGTGGAGAAGGACAACATGGATACGCGAGGATCAGCCATGCCAACAACTTTGCGAGCTTTTTCTACAGTGGATTCTGCGATATCAGCCAATTGTTCGCTAGTTGGGTTAGGCAATACGCCGCAGTCGGAGAATACGAGCATACCGTCGTCACCATATTCTTTTTTGCTTGTGAACATGAACATGGAAGAAGATACAGTTTTAAGACCTGGTTTAGTACCTACAACTTGTAATGCAGCGCGCAATACGTTTGCAGTTGGGCAACCGGAACCAGCAACCATACCATCTACTGCGCCAAGGCGAACGAGCATAGCGCCGAAGAATAAGCAGTCACCTTTCATAGTTGCGTCAGCTTTTTCAGGAGTCATACCTTTTTTAGCGCGCAATTCTACGAATGTATCAACCATTTCTTGGTAACGATCGTAGTTAGCTGGATCGATGATTTCAGCACCTTCGATGGATACGCCAACAGCTTTAGCAGCTTCAGCGATTTCAGCAGGATTACCTACCAATACAGGTGTTACGAAACCTTCTTTCAAAATGATTTCAGTTGCTTTCAATACACGTTCATCTTTGTATTCTGGCAACACGATTTTTTTACCTAATGGTTTTACTTGGTCTTTTAATTTTTGAATTAAATCCACGATTTTTGCCTCCTTAACATTGGCTTATGCCATATCAATACTATTATTATAGCAAGTTAACAGCTCTCTAACAACCAT
>NZ_DXLG01000062.1 GCF_019414865.1 Veillonella sp. | reverse complement strand
GTAAATATGATATACTATATATGACTTTTATATAAATCTTTTAAAAGAGTGGGCTTATGTCCACTCTTTCATTTATGATTAGCCTAATTTTAAGGTGTTTGTAATCAAGAGATATATACAAGATGTAGTAATAAAGGAGGCGATGGCTATGAAGAGAGAAGCAGTAGAGGAATTTGTATCCTCTGTAGTTGAAGATATTATAGCCGGCACCGAAATGGAACTAGTCGATGTAGATTACGTTCGTGAACGCGATTGGTATTTGCGTGTCTATCTCGACAAGCCAGGTGGTGTAGATTTGGATGACTGCCAGTTGGTTAGCGAAAAACTAAGTGCTGTGCTCGACGAAAAAGATCCAATTACGGAAAACTATTTATTGGAAGTATCTTCTCCAGGCCTAGATCGAGTTCTTAAGAAGGATAAGGATTTGGTTCGCTATAATGGTCGTGATGTTGATATCCAGCTATTTAAACCGATTAATGGCAGTAAGCAATTTACTGGTGTATTAGAAGGTTTTACAGACACAACTATCGATTTTACTATCAATGGTGAAAGCATGACATTCGAACGGTCTGCCATTGCACAAATTCGATTACATCTTGATTTTTAATATATGGAGGCATACGAGTGAGTCAAGAATTAATTCAAGCGGTAATGGTGCTTACAAAGCAAAAAGGTTTTGCTCCTGAGGTTATTTTTGAATCCTTAGAGGCTGCATTGTTGCAAGCATATCGCAAAGAACCTACATCTAATCCAGATGCGTACGTTGTGATTGACCGTGAAACAGGCGTTTATAAAGTAATGGCTAAAAAACAAGTAGTAGAAACTGTGGAATTGCCAGAAACAGAAATTAGCTTGTTAGAAGCGCGCAAAATTGACAAACGTTTTGAAGTTGGCGACGTAGTAGAAGTCGATGTTACTCCAGCTAACTTTGGCCGTAGTGCTGCCCATACTGCAAAACAAATGCTTATTCAACGTTTGAAAGAGGCTGAACGCAGCGTAGTATATGAAGAATACTATAGCCGTGAAGGCGATATCATTACTGGCGTTATTACACGTGTTGAAGGTAAAAATGTATTTATCAATTTAGGTAAAACAGAAGCAATCTTGCCACCTACTGAGCAAATTGCTACAGAAACATATCGCGAAGGAGATCGTATTAAATGCTATATCGTAGAGGTTAAGAAAACTACGAAAGGGCCTCAAATCATGATTTCCCGAACCCATCCTGGTTTATTAAAACGCCTCTTTGAATTAGAGGTACCAGAAATTTATGAAGGTGTGGTAGAGCTTAAATCCGTAGCTCGTGAGCCAGGTATGCGTTCTAAGATTGCTGTTTATAGCCGCGATGAAAATGTTGACCCAGTAGGTGCTTGCGTAGGTCCTAAAGGCCAACGTGTACAACATATCGTTGATGAGTTACATGATGAAAAGATTGATATCGTTAAATGGGATGAAGATCCAGCAATTTATATCGCAAACTCTTTGAGTCCAGCAAAGGTTGTATCTGTTGATGTAAGTGAAGAAGAAAAATCCTCTTACGTTGTAGTTCCTGATTATCAATTATCCTTAGCAATTGGTAAAGCTGGTCAAAATGCTCGATTAGCAGCCAAATTAACTAACTGGAAAATCGATATTAAGAGTGAAACTCAAGCAGCTGAAGAACCTTTTGCAGGTTTTGGCAATGCTGAGGATGGAGAATAGTCATGAAACCGAAATCCCAACCTATGCGCACCTGTGTAGGATGTGGTGAGCCAAAGGTAAAACGTGAATTGATTCGCGTAGCCTTGAGCCCAGACGGTAACATCAGTATTGATCGTACTGGTAAAGCACCAGGACGTGGAGCCTATCTATGTGAATCCATGTCGTGCTTTGAACAAGCCTATAAGGCAAAACGATTAGAACGGTCACTAAAGCATAGTGTATCGAAAGAGATATACGAAGCGTTACAACGTGATTTACAAGAGCATGAGTAATCACTGATATACATGAATGAAGATAAAATTTTGAATCTCTTAGGTTTAGCACAACGAGCAGGCAAGGTTATTTCTGGTGATTTTATCGTAGAAAAGGCTATAAAGAGAAAGGAACCAAAATTGGTACTTCTCGCTGGTGACTGTGCAGCCAACAATGAAAAGAAATATACTCAATTAGCAGAAACACATCAGATTCCACTTCATAGTATTGCCAATAAAGAGGTGTTAGGAACAGCTATTGGTAAAGAAGTTAGGGTAGTAGTCGCCGTACTAGATGATGGATTTGCAAAGGCAATAGTAAAAGAGATTGATCGATAATAAGGGGGTATGTAGATGTCCAAAAAGCGCGTCCATGAAATCGCCAAAGAGTTCGGCGTAGAAAGTAAGCAGGTTATTTCTATTTTGCAACAACATAATGTAAATGTTACGAAAGCAGTTAATTCTGTAGATGATTCCGGTTATGAAATTGTAAAAAAACAATTGAGTAAGAAATCTGAAGCACCTAAAGTAGCACAAAAAATAGAACAAAAAGTAGAACAAAAATCTGCTCCAACTGCAGCTCATAAACAAGAAGCTGCGCCACATAAACAACAACATCCAAATCGTTCTAACGAACAGAAAAAGGATAATCGTAAACAAGGTGGTCAAAAACAAGACGATCAATCTAAACAAAATGACCATAAAAAGGGCAATGTACGTCATGTACAAATCTCTGAACCTACACGTAAATCCGAAGGTAACCAACAATCTGGTGATCGCGCTAACAACCGCCCTAACAATAATAATCGTAATAGTGACAATCGCAATAACAATGGTCGTCCTAATGATGCGCGTAATAATGATAATCGCAATAACGACAATCGAAACAATGATAATCGCAATTCTAATAACAATGATCGTCGTAACAAGAAAAATAAAAAAGGTGGTAACAACCGTCCTCAATCCTTGTTATCTACATCTATGCAAAAGAAAAAGAATCGCGTAAAACATCGTAATGAACAGTACTTACAACAAAAGGCTGAGGCTGAACGTAAGGCTGAAGCAGCGATTGCTACGGAAATCGAATTATGCGGTTCTTTAACAGTTAAAGAATTAGCCGAAAAAATGGGCCGCGAAGTATCTGAAATCATCAAAAAGTTGATGCTCTTAGGTGTTATGGCTAGCATTAACCAAGAGGTTGACGTTGATACTGCTACAATCGTAGCTGAAGAATTTGGTGTAACTGTAACAGAAGTAGAACCTGAAGAAGATCCTACTGATATCATCGAGATTGAAGATGCACCAGAAACATTAAAACCTCGTCCTCCAGTTGTTACTATCATGGGTCACGTTGACCATGGTAAAACATCCTTGTTGGACGTAATTCGTCAAACTAATGTAACAGCTGGCGAAGCAGGTGGTATTACTCAACATATCGGTGCTTACCAAGTTCGTTATAACGACAATAAAATTACATTCCTTGATACTCCTGGCCATGAAGCGTTTACAGCTATGCGTCTACGCGGTGCTAAATCTACAGATATCGCAGTTCTCGTTGTAGCTGCTGATGATGGTGTAATGCCTCAAACTATTGAAGCCATAAACCATGCCAAATCTGCAGATGTACCTATTATTGTTGCTATCAACAAAATGGATAAACCAGGTGCTAACCCAGACCATGTTAAACAACAATTGTCTGAACATGGCCTTTTACCAGAAGAATGGGGCGGCGATGTAATCATGGTTCCAGTTTCTGCTAAACAAAAACAAGGTATCGACGACTTGCTTGAAAATATCTTGCTCGTAGCAGAAGTTATGGAATTAAAAGCGAACCCTAACCGTAAAGCTTACGGCGTAGTTATCGAGGCTCAACTTGATAAAGGTCGTGGTGCTGTATGTACCGTATTAGTACAAAAAGGTTCCCTTCGTGTAGGTGACACTGTACTTGCTGGTACTGCTTATGGTAAAGTACGTGCCATGACAAATGAACGCGGTGAAAAGGTAAAAGTAGCTCGTCCTTCTATGCCTGTAGAAATCTTGGGCTTCTCAGAAGTTCCACAAGCTGGTGAAATCATCAATGGTATGGATGATAACGAAGCACGTGCAATCGCAGAAAAACGTATTGCTAAACAACGCGTTCAAGAATTGCAAGCTACTCACAAAGTTACATTGGATGATATCTTCAACCAAATTCAACAAGGTGAGTTAAAAGATCTTAATATCATCATTAAAGCAGACGTTCAAGGCTCTGTAGAAGCATTGCGTCAATCCTTGGAAGGCATTAAAAATCCTGAAGTACGTATCGTTATCGTTCATGCTGCAGTAGGTGCTATTAATGAATCTGATATTATGTTGGCTTCTGCATCTAATGCCATCGTTATGGGCTTCAACGTACGTCCTGATGCTAATGTACGTCGCGCTGCAGAAAATGAAAAAGTTGACCTTCGTACATATCGCGTAATCTACGATGCTATTAATGACGTTGAGTCTGCGATGCGTGGTATGTTGGCTCCTCAATTCAAAGAGGTTGTCGTTGGTCGTGCAGAGGTACGTCAAGTTATTTCTACACCAAAAGCAATTGTTGCCGGTTCTTATGTAACAGAAGGTCGTATTACTAACGATTCTGAAGTACGTTTGATCCGTGATGGTATTGTTGTATTTGAAGGTAAGGTTGACTCTTTACGTCGATTCAAAGACGAAGTAAAAGAAGTTAAAACATCCTTCGAATGTGGTATCTCCTTAGAAGGTTACCGCGACATCAAGGAAGGCGACGTAATTGAAGCGTACTTGATGGAAGAAGTTGCACCTCAAATATAGGAGGTTTATATGAGTGACGTTCGTGTCAGAAAATTACAAGAATTCATCAAACAAGAGGTAAGTCAAATGTTGATGCGTGGATTGAAAGATCCTCGCATCGGCTTTACTACTATTACCGATGTTCATGTAACCGGTGATTTACGAGAGGCTACAATTTACGTTTCCTTGTTTGGTTCCGATAAGGAAAAAGAAGATACTCTTATCGCTTTAAAGCATGCAGCAGGCCATATTCGTACTGAGCTTGGCAAAGTACTTAAGTTGCGCCATATTCCTTCTATCACATTTGATAAGGATACGTCTTTAGACTATAGCATGCATATTGAATCCCTTTTGAATGAAATTAAAAAGGACGAAGAAAAAAATTAACACAAAGGATAGAGAACATGAGTAAGATTACTATTAATCAATTACATGTGGCTCTGTGTGAAGCTAATTCTATTATGCTAACCGTCCATGTTAGACCCGATGGTGATGCTATCGGGTCCATGGTGGCCTTTTACGAAGCCCTTGTAGGGCAAGGTAAAACTGTATATATGGTAGTGGATGATGTAGTTCCTGAAAAGTACTCATTCTTACGATATACGGACCACATCCATGATGTAGCGTATTTTGAAACAAATCCTGTTGATATTGATATGCTAATGGTATTGGATGCTAGCACGTATGAGCGAATTGGCAAAGTAGGTGCACTATGGAGTGCACCTATTTTTAATATAGACCACCATATTTCTAATACGGAGTTTGCGGATCATCTATATTTAAAGCCTAATTTTGCTGCTACTGGTGAAATTATTACCTATTTATGTACAAAATGGAATTGGCCTATCACTGAGTCTATGGGCACTGCATTATATATGGCTATTGCTACAGACTGTGGCTTCTTTAAGTTCAGTAATACCACAGCCAATACTTTAGAAATGGCTGCAAAATGTGTAGCAGCTGGTGCTAGACCTAATGTTATTTCTGAAACGATTGAAGCTGTGTCTGCCAGTCGTCTTGAATTAACAAAACAAGTTATGCAAACTATCGAGTTTTACAAGAATAACACCGTGGCTACAATCGAGTTGAATCGTGAAGCCATGACAATTCTTGGGGATGATACGGATGGTTTTGTAGATATTATTAGAAACGTTGATACTGTTGATATAGCTATTTTATTAAAAGCTGAAGCTGATGATAGAACGCGAGTAAGCTTGCGTTCTAAAGGAACCGACGTGAATGCTATAGCTAGCAATTTTGGCGGTGGCGGACATATTCGAGCTTCCGGTTGTACCATTAATTTACCATTACAGGAAGCAAAACAAGCTCTTATTGAGGTGATTAAATAATGGATGGCGTTTTACCATTTTTAAAACCTCCTGGAATAACAAGTCATGATGCTGTTGCCATTTGCCGCCGCATTTTAAAAGAGAAGCGCATAGGACATAGTGGTACTTTAGATCCTATGGCATATGGTGTATTGCCAGTATTTCTTGGTAAGGCTACGCGACTTATTGAATACACTGATGGTTTTGATAAAACCTATGTGGCAGAATGTAAATTTGGGACTTTTACAGATACTGAAGATAGTTCAGGTCAACCAGTATTGCCTGATAATGACATGGTATTGAGAGAGGGCGTTCTATTAAATGAATCGTCTCAAAGTTCAGAACTTTCTGATGCTATAGTAAAACCCACTTTTGAAGAATTAGTCAATACATTGAATACTTTCTCTGGAGTTCAAGATCAGATACCATCAAAATATTCCGCTATTAAAGTAAATGGTATTCGTGCTTATGAATATGCCCGTAAAGGTATTCCTGTAGAATTGCCATTACGTAAAGTTCATATAAAAAATATTGAGCTTGTAGCGTATGGCTTTCCATATTTTACAGTTCGTGTAACATGCTCTGGAGGCACTTATATTCGTTCATTATTACGTGATATATGTGTTTCATTAGGTATACCAGGAACGATGACATCTTTGGTGCGTACTCAAGTAGGGCCCTTTGATATTGGTTCTGCAAAAATGGCTGAGGAACTGATGATTCATGGTGAAAGCCTATTGTTACCAACGGATACAGCAGTTTCACATCTTTCAAAAGTAACGGTAAATAGTGTACAATTAAAGATGATGGTTCAAGGTAAACAATTATCTATTGATAGTGAATTTACCTATACCAAACCAGATCATTATTATAGAGCCTATGGTCCTCATGGATTCATTGGTATTATGAAACGAACAAACCACACATTAAAGGTGGAAAAAAATATTTTTATTGAAGGATAAGTATGAAGCAATTACATTCGTTTGATGAACTACGTCAAATCAAAGATACAAAAGTATATGCCCTAGGTACCTTTGATGGCATTCATCGAGGTCATCAACGAGTTATACGGAAGGCTGTTGAAGAAGCTGCATCAGTTAATGGTGTTAGCATTATCATTACCTTTGAACATCATCCGTTGACAATTCTACATCCAGAACGTGTTCCGAAGAGGGTTATTCAAGAAGAGGTTATGGATACCGTTCTTGATGATTTGAATGTAGATTATATTTTGCGATTACCTATGAATGAAGAACTACTTCAAATGAGTGCTGATGAATTTTTAGATGCTCTTTGTACGGATATGAATGTTCAAGCCATCGTAATAGGTGAGAATTTTACATTCGGTGCAAAAGGATTAGGTAATCCTACATATATGAAACAAGCATTGGTTGATAAGCATATACAAGTCCTAGTACAGCCTTTATTGCCTTGTGATGGTCTTAGTACACCTATTTCAAGTACTGAAATCAGAAAAGCGATTCGAGAAGGGCGTTTAGAAGATGCCACGCATTGGCTTGGAAGACCATTTCAATTTAAAGGGACTGTTATAAAAGGTGATCAACGAGGTCGTACATTAGGATTTCCTACTTTAAATCTATTACTTCCTAATGAAATGGCTACACCTCCAGATGGAGTGTATGCTAATCGCGTGTGTATTGATGGCATTTGGTATGATGGGGTAGGTAATATTGGGGATAATCCTACCTTTAAAAATCAGTACCATAGATGCGAAGTACATCTGTTTAACTTTGACCAAGATATATATGGAAAAACAGTTCTTGTACAATTTATTTCCTATATTAGAGGCGAAGTTAAATTTAATAACTTACAAGATCTTATTGATCAAATGAAGGTGGATGAAGAACAGGCTTTAGCTATTTTGGCTAATGCATAATAAGGGGGTTCTCATGGATATTAAAGAAGCTCGTAAACAAATAGATAGCATTGATGCTGTATTAGTCGCTGAATTTGAAAAAAGACTATCTTTAATCAAAGAAATTGGTAAATATAAAGATGAACATCATTTACCCTTAGTAGATGAAGCGCGTGATGAAAGTATTGTTGCATTGCATACTGCAAATTGCAAAGATAAAACGTTATCACCGTATGTTGAAAATTATATAAAGACTGTTGTTTCTATGAGCAATGAGTTTTTAAAAGAGCATATGCATAAGCATATTTTTCTCATCGGTATGCCAGGAGCTGGTAAGACTACAGTTGGTAAAATGTTAGCCAAAGAATTGGGCCGAGACTTTTACGACTTAGATCAAACAATTCAAGATAAAGTAGGGAAATCTGTACAAAATATTTATATTTATGATGGTAAAGATGCTTTCAGCGAGTATGAATACAGTACAATTAAAGAACTAATTCATAATAAGCCATCTGTTATTGCTACCGGTGGTGGTACTGTTACCTATGACAAAACAGTAAAGTTAATGCGCAATAATGGTCTTGTTGTATTTGTTAACCGCGATGTAAATCATATCCTAGATGATTTGGATCTTGAAATTCGTCCACTTGTAAAAGAAAGTATCGAGTATATCTTTAATGTATATGAAGAACGATACCCTTTATACGAAGAAGTGGCACATATTAAAATCGGTAATGAAGGCAGCATTACCGATGCGGTACAAGAAATTATTGAAGCCTTACCTAATACGGAGAAATAATGGACGCCATACGAGGATTTGTATACCGAACTATATATGAGAATACACAACGTACGTATTGCGTGTTTGTCCTTAAAGATTATAATGAGGAATACATTACTTGTACTGGTAAATTTGAGTCTCCTAAAGAGGGGGAGGATATCGAAGTTCGCGGCCGTTATGTAGAACATGAAAAATATGGTCGACAATTTGATGCTACTAGTGTAGAGAAGTTAAAACCTGACAATATGGGTGCTGCAAAGACGTACTTAATGAACTTAGGGATTAAAGGTTTTGGTGAAAAGTCCGTAGAAAAGGTACTTGATTATTTTGGTATTCGTATATTAGAAATTTTACGAGAGGAACGTCCTGAAGAAATTAAGGATGTTCCTGGTCTTCGAAAAAGTATTAAGGATGAACTATTTAATACGTTACTTGGTGAAGGTATTTTATCCGATTTAAATCACTTTTTTGAAAGTCACCATATTTCGTCTAAATGGAGTCGAACTGTATACACTTATTACGGTGTTCAGTCTGTGGCTGTTATTGAAGATAATCCTTATACTTTGTTACGTGTAGCACCAGATATGCTCTTTGGTACGGCTGATACACTGGCGGAACATTTAGGTATTACTGGCAGTGACTCTCGCCGTTTAGAGGCTGGTTTAGAATGGATTTTACGCAGTTTAGATAATCAAGGTCATACTTGTTTGCCTGTAGATCAACTTATTGGCCGTTTAGATGATCTGTTACAAACTGATGCAGATGATATTGCTAACTTTATTGAAGGTCTTTTGGAGCAAGGTGCTTTATATAGTACTTATTATGAAGATATCTTATAT
>NZ_DXLG01000061.1 GCF_019414865.1 Veillonella sp. | reverse complement strand
GACCTATGTATCCCTTGGAATAAATACACATAAGAAACAAACCGTATAGTCAAATCTTATTGATTGTATATTAAACCATTCGTGGAACTTCTAAGACAAAAACGTGTTAAGTTGTTGTTCATAATTCGAATGTCTTTAATAATCACGACGAGCGCGATAATCAACAAGCTAATGACTAAACCCAACATGTTTCCTCCTAAAGTAATCTGTAATCATAAAACAATAATAACACTTTATATAATGTCGTGCAATAAATATTCTATAGATTTATTATATAAATTTTTAAAGTTTACCATATATAAAAACTATAGCAATAACAATAATACACTACCTATCTAATACACATAGAAAATAAATCGATAACAAACTAGTAAATAGGTAGAACAAAAAAGTCCCTCACTACTGTGAGGGACTTTTTGAATATTATAGAATACCGAATAGCCACATACCGAGGGTACCACCCCAGAAGTGAATAAGGAAGCTTACTACAGAAATAGCAAGGCCTACACGCCACCATGTTCCTTGCGGTACATAGCCTGCACCGAAGAAGATTGGTGTTACACCAGAGCTGTAATGCGTTAATGTACAGCCAGGGCTATTCATCAAACCAAAGAGCAAGATGGTAAACGGAATTGGTGCGCCCATTGCTACCAAGATAGCTGCAAAGGCGGAGAATAATGCTGTAATACGAGCTGTGCCACTGGCAAAGAAATATTGAGAGTATACAAAGGTTGCAGAGATAATGAAGGATGCCCAGAACCAATCAATACCTACAAGATGTTGACTTACAAAATCAGCAAATACTGCAACAACGCCGAGTTTGCCAAGTAAACCAGCCATACCAACGAGGGTACCCATCCAGATAAGGATATCCCAACCTGTACGTTCACCTAAAATATCTTCCCATGTAAGGGATCCTGTAACTACACAAGCAAGTACGCCCATCATAGCAACTACAGTAGGATGTAACTTTGTCCAAATCGCTGTGGACCACAGCAAAATACAAAGTACAAAAATAATAGCCACTGAAATTTCAGCCTTTGTAATAGGACCTAGTATATCTAGCTCTTTTTGAGCCATTACCGCTGCTTGAGGTGTCTCCTTGATTTCAGGCGGATAGATTTTATAAATAAACCAAGGCATCAAAATCATGCAAATTACACCAGGGATGACACCTGCTTGGAACCATTCCCACCATGAAATATCATAGCCAAATAATTTTGCACCTAAGGATGTAATCAATAAGTTACCACTACAAGCAGTTAAGAAGATCGTTACAGTAATGGTGTTTATCGTATGAGCCGTTGTCATCAAGTATGCCCCAATACGACGTGCCGTACTACCATTTGGCTCAGAATCAAAGGCTAACGAAATGTTTTGTACAATTGGAAAAATAATACCGCCTCCACGAGCCGTATTAGATGGCGTGGCAGGAGAAATAATAAGATCTGTACAAGCCAATGCATAAGCTAACTTTAAGGAACTAGTACCAAAGGAGCGAATCAAAGTATACGCGATACGCTTACCAAGGCCAGAATTAATAATGCCTCTAGAAAAGAATACAGCTGCTACGATAAGCCATACATTAGCTTCAGCGTAACCACCTAATGCTTGCACCATGGTAATAGAATTTGTTGCTACTGCCGCAACAATACCAAAGAGTGCCATAATACCTGTTGGCCAAGGTCGTAAAATAAAACCTACAATTGTAGCCGTGAAGATAGCTAATAAATGCCATCCTTCAGGCTTAATCGCCTCCGTGTGAGGCAAGAACCAAATTACAAGTCCTACCAGTACCGTCAGTGCGGCGCGTGTAAAGGTATTCATAGAACCTCCCTATCAAACTACACATATCAATAGTTACTGTTGATTATAAAAAACTATATGGCGGTCATCACACATAACCGCCATATAAATTAGCAACTTTCCAAAAATTCTTTAATCTTTGGATTAGAGCGCAATGTATCCATCTCTTCAGGGGTTAATAATTTTACCTTGTCCCGATCTTGGTTAACTAAGCAAAGGAACCCGATATAATCGCCTTTATTAGCCCGAAATTGATGTATTGTTTTACCTGGAATTTCAATAAAATCACCAGCTTCTACATCATGGATTTCATCGCCTAATAAGACTTGCCCCTTCCCACGGAATATCATAACCATATGTGTATGTTCATGATATTCAAGCGTAGAATACCCACCTGGCAAGCATTCAAAATAGCGGAATTGGCATGGAATATCAAAGGCCCCATCGTATAAAACTTGACGTGTTACATCTTTAAAAGGGCTACCATCTTGTTTATATACCAAGGTATCGACGCCATCCCACTTGAAATTTTTAGCATCAAACTTGCGTATCATTTTATTACCTCTTTATGAAAAAAGGCTGCATCGAAACAGTGTTTCAATACAGCCCTATGGGTTCGATTATTTGAAGAAACGTTTCAATGTTCCTAGTAAACCATGACTATGTTCTTGTACACCATCTGCAACGCTTTCTACTTCAAAGCCTGTACGTTCAATAGCTTTTGTAATAACATCAACAGATGCTTTTGCTGGATCAAAAGAAACAGTCGCTGTTTTCTCTGGCAAATTTACCTCTGCGCTCAAAACGCCAGGTAAACCAAGGGATGCACCTTCAACAGTTTCTTTACAGTTATTGCACATCATACCAGGTACAGTAAATACCTTTGTTACAACGCCATTATCTTCACCGCAACCACAATCTTTACACATAGTGATACCTCCTATTAATCATTAGATTCTTTATGTTTATCGTCGTTTTTAGCCCCTGCTGTTACGTCGATAGTAGTCGCCTTTTTAACGGCTTCTTTCGTTTCATCAACAGCTTTTTTAGGGCCCGAAATAGCATCTTTAAATTCATTGATGCCCTTACCAATAGCTTTACCTACTTCAGGTAATTTACCAGGTCCGAAGATAACTAAAGCGATCACTAATATAACTATTAATTCAGGTGTTCCTATAGATCCCATATGTATCTCCTTTATATTTACTAAAACTTACATCTTTTAGTGTACATCATTATAGGCTGCCTTGTCCACATACCAGGTCACAGCTTCTTGTGAAAGCACAGCACCAGGCAATGTACGACCAATGCGTTTTTCCCACGTTAAATCCTCGTAATCTTCGCGTTGGTATAATACCTTTGTCAATGCAGTTCGCTTGCTTTCACCAGTCACAGTAAACCAGACAGCATCAGATTTTGCTAGGAAAGAAAATGTCATAGAAATGCGTTCCCATACCTTGCCATCTTCAACGGCCACTACATCTTGATCAGCTACACGCAGTGCGTGAGAGCCTGCAAATAATCCTGCCGTATGACCATCCTCGCCTAAATCAAGCAACGCTAAATCAAGACCAGATTTTTTACATGCCTTTAGGACATTGCGAACCTCTTTTTCATATTCTTCAGCCGCTTCATGTACGGTTTTAGAATCCGTATTAATTGGCAAGAAATGAGCAGCCCCCTTTGCCTTGCATAGCAAATGAGGTTTTACGCGATTGAAGTAATTATCCTCATGCGCTTGTGGTAAGAAACGCTCATCAGTCCACAAGAAGAATATCCGTTCCCAATTAAGGCGCTCAATATATTCAGGAGAGTTAAGTAATTCTAACAAACCATTTATAACAGTACCCCCAGTAATACCAACGATGCACGTTTCAGTACGGCTAATTTCATCATTAGTAAAATCAATAAAATCCTCCGCCAATGCTTGGACTACATCACTAGGACCGTCATAACATTTAATTGTATCTTGAGCCATGTAATAATGACCTCCTAAAACTATTATAATAGTACTATTATATACACTTTTGCTTTTTTATAAAAGCAAAAACCGATGTAACTCAATATATAGAGCCACATCGGTTCGAATTATATTAGTAACTGCTTATAAAATACATGATATTTCAAAGAATTACAAGAGAATAATTATTATTTTTGACCAAATTTAGGGCGACGGCGTTCTGTGAAAGCTCGTACACCTTCCTTAAAGTCTTCAGAAAGACCTAAGGAGCATTGATTTTCTACTTCAAACTTCTTGTACTCTTCCCAGCCAGATAAGAAGCTATTCCACATCATTTCTTTCATAACGCGGTAAGATTGTGCAGGACCTTTTGCTAATTTCTCTACAAGACGTCTTGTAGCAGTTTCTAGATCTTCTAATTCACAAACTTTATATACAAAGCCAAGTTCTTTACCTTTTTCAGCAGAAACGGCTTCACCAGTCATAACGATATGCATAGCACGGTTCATACCAATGGAACGAGTTAACAAGAACAAACCACCTGCATCTGGAGCAAGACCTACGTTTACGAAAGCTTGGATAAAGCGTACATTGTTAGCCGCTACAACAAAGTCTGCAGCTAACGCCATGTTGAACGCCGCACCTGCTGCAGCGCCTTGAAGGCTCATGATAACAGGTTTAGGTAAGCGTTTCATAGCCATAGAAATTTGAGCTACGAGCTCAACAATTTCAAATAAAGACTCTGTATCACCATCGTTTACAGCGCGTTCCATTTCTGTTAAATCACCGCCAGCAGAGAATACCTTGCCTTCAGCATTGATGAGCAATGCACGAACACTATCATCATTATGTGCGTTATCTAAAACCTCAAGGATCTCCTTGCACATCTCGATATTAAAACCATTCGCCACTGCCGGACGATTAAATGTCAACGTACCGATACCATTATCTACTACGTATTGAATTGTATTATAAATCATATGAATTCTCCTATATGAAAATCTATCTTCGAAAAAATTCGATAATATACTTCTATTATAGGGGAATTAAATATAGATGTAAACGTAATCTTATAATCACAAAACAATACTATGTACCCTCTATCAACCCACGTTAGTATAACAAACCTTTGGTGCGTAAGTATCGCTCAGCAACATCATGAGGTTTCTGTCCTTCCGATTCCACCTCATAGTTCATATATGACATATCCTGATCCGTAATCGTATGTGTCAATTTTAGTAATACCGCTTCTAGCTCAGGATGCTTCTTTAACACATCCATTCTGACGACATTACCACAAAGATACGACGGATATAAATGTTTATCGTCCTCAAGAACAACAACAGACGCATGGCTCAACTGACCGTCAGTAGTAAATATAGGCATAGCATCTACATGTCCGCTTTCAATAGCCTGATATTTCAAACCTATATCCATATCCTTCGTATCTTTAAAGTCCATGCCGTATACTCGCTGTAATCCCGAATACCCATCTTGGCGCCCGAAGAAATCATATTCCCCACCTAAAATCAATTGTGACGAAACCCTCGCTAAGTCTGAATATGTTTTTAAATTATATTTGTTAGCAATATCCTTACGTACAGCCATTCCATATGTATTATTGAAACCATACATACCGACCCATTTAAATTGATATGTATCCTCGTAAGCGCGCTGTAATTCATCAAATAAATTTTCACTATATTGCGTGTCTCGTTTTAGTACTGCATTCCAACCGGTTCCTGTATATTCAGGATAGATATCGAATTGACCGGACTCCATGGCCGGTTGAATATTTGAGGTTCCTCCACCTACTCCGGCTGTTACTTCAACAGTTAAATCTGTATCTTGTTCAATAAGAAGTTTCAGCATATCGCCCAAAATCAACTGTTCTGTCATCGGTTTTGTAGCTACATGAATTACATTGGATTGTTGCGACGGCCACATAAATACACCAATGCCACCAATTATCACAATTGAGGCTACAATACCAATACGTTTAAAAGTACGTTTGCAATGCCCTCTATATAGTATGATTTTCTCAAAAAAGCCCAATATACCATCCATAATCAATGCTAAAAAAGCAATTAGTAAACTGCCGGCTACAGTCATAGTCGTATTATTTGTAGTAATACCTCGATAAATAGCTACACCAAGACCTCCGGCACCAATAAATGATGCTACCCCAGTAAGCGCTATAGTCATAACTAGCATATTTCGTATACCGACCATGATTACTGGAAAGGCTAAAGGCAATTCAATATATCGTAAACGTTGTACACGAGATAACCCCAGTGATGTAGCCGCTTCAATCATTTCCTTGTCAATACTGCTTAACCCAGTATATGTATTTCTCACCATCGGCAATAATGCATATATCACAAGAGCAATCACTGCCGTTGCGTTACCAATTCCTGAAAAGGGAATCAAAAATCCCAGCATGGATATGGATGGTATAGTATACAAGAAATTAATAACCATCATGGTCGGATTAACTGCTCGCCGATACTCGTTAAGTAAAATACCCGCAACTACTCCTAGAATAATAGCAATTATACTAGAAAGCAAAGCTATGCCAATATGTTCCCATAATAGACCTGAGAAAAAGCTCCAATTCTCCACTAGTAAATGATATATATTTTGTATCATACAGCCCCCTATACACAGGTAAATATATTATGAAAGAACGACTACCTTTTTACCTGCATTCTTACCAGAATCAACATCACTGAATCCATCATAGAAAATATCGCTCAAAGCATCACTGATTTCATTACCTACAATCTCTTGTTCTCGTCCAAGAGCGGATACACTATAAATACGCTTTCTTTTATCATTACTATCATCATAACAGATAATTATTAGTGTCACCATAATCCGAGCAACAAAAACACCTGCAGACATTGTCTGCAGGTGTAATAACCTGTTGTCCAAATATTAACGTTTGGAGAATTGGCTTGCTTTGCGGGCTTTTTTAAGACCGTATTTTTTACGTTCTTTCATACGTGGGTCACGAGTCAAGAAGCCAGCTTTTTTCAAAGATTGACGAAGTTCGCCATCTACGTCCAATAACGCACGGGAGATACCGTGACGAATTGCACCAGCTTGACCGGAAGGACCGCCACCAGCTACAGTTGCGATTACATCGTATTGTTCAACTGTGTTAGTCAAGTTCAAAGGTTGTTTTACGATCAATTCCAAAGTTTGGCGACCGAAATATTCATTAAGTTCACGTTTGTTAACAGTGATTTTACCTGTGCCCGGTACCAGACGAACTCTAGCAACGGAAGATTTTCTACGACCAGTGCCGTAATATTGTGCTACTGCCATTATATGTTCCTCCCTCTAGATTATCGTACGGAAATTTCTAATACTTCTGGTTTTTGAGCTGCATGTGGATGCTCAGGACCAGCGTATACGTTTAATTTACGGTATTGTTGTGCACCCAATTTATTTTTTGGAAGCATACCACGAACTGCCATTTCAACAACACGTTCAGGTTGTTTTTCAAGCATCATGGACAATTTAGTGAAACGGGAACCACCTGGGTAACCAGAGTGACGGAAGTATTCCTTTTGTTCCAATTTTTTACCAGTTACGCGAATTTTTTCTGCGTTTACAACGATCACATGGTCACCAGTGTCTACGTGTGGTGTGAAAGTTGGTTTATTTTTGCCCCGAAGAACTTTTGCAACTTCGGCAGCAAGGCGTCCTAAAGTTTTACCTTCAGCGTCAACAACATACCATTTCCGTTCGATTGTGTTCGGATTGGCCATAAATGTAGTTTTCATGCTGCATATCCTCCTAATAACGTCATAATTCTACCAAAATCAGCTTGTCCTTTGCTTCCGGGGCTAATGGAAACACGACTAAAGCTTACTCAAAATAGTATACAGATTTTGGTGTTCTATGTCAATTGTTTTTTACACTGTTATAGCCCTTTAACAGTGACATGTCATAAAGAAAAAACCACCCAATTCTGAGTGGTTTTCCCATAAGCGCCAAATTATTTGGAGTACAATTCGACGATAAGTGTTTCGTTAACTTCGATAGGAAGTTCTTCACGTTGAGGAAGACGAGTGAATGTAGCTTTGAAGCCTTCCAAGTCTTTTTCAATGTAAGGAAGTTCGAAAGAACGAAGTTCTTGGAAGTTAGTTTTGAACATTTCGTTGTCACGAGATGCTTCGCGCAATTCGATTACATCGCCTGGTTTGCAGGAGAAGGAAGGAATGTCTACGCGACGACCGTTTACCAAGATGTGGCCATGGTTTACCATTTGACGAGCTTGACGAATGGAGTTACCGAAGCCGATGCGATATACAAGGTTATCAAGACGTTGTTCCAAAAGGATCAACATGTTTTGACCTGTAACACCTTGCATTTTTTTCGCTTTATCATAATAGCGTACGAACTGGCGTTCTAGCAAGTTGTAGTAAGCTTTAACTTTTTGTTTTTCTAATAATTGTGTGCCATACTCAGACATTTTTTTCTGACGTTGGTCTTTTTTGACGCGATTCAAGGCTTTTGCGTGACCGAATACGTTCACACCAAAGCGACGACAAAGTTTGAATCGAGCCTCTCTTCTCGTTGCCATGTGATTATCACCTCATAAGATTAATATAAACTTGTACCTACACATAAAGGTACTCATGTATAATATCATTTTCATTTACTTATGTCAATTATTGATAATGGTGAAAGTCATTGAAATAAGTGCATAATAGCGAACTTATATTACACTTTTTTGCGATAATATTGCTCACTATATCGATTGTGCATGCTTCATCATATTTTATAGATTTAGATGAAAAAACAATTATAGTATGCTACAATATTAGTAAGAAAGGTAATAGGTATCATTGGAGTTTTATGTCAATATTGGGGGAATACTATGAAAGAGTTACCTACAATGCAAGAGCTACAAAGTTTTATTACCTATAATAAAACAGGAAGCTTTACATTAGCTGCACAATCTATGAACATTACACAATCAGCTTTCAGCGCTCAAATGAAAAAATTAGAGCGTCTAGTTGGTGTGAAATTAATTTCCCGCTCTACACGAGGTAGCCGTTTGACACCAGAAGGTGAATTATTCCTACCAGAAGCAGAACAAGTTCTCGACACATTGGAACGTGCTATTCAATCGATTCGTTTAGCCAGCAAGGTAGAACGTCCAATCTTAAATATTGGTGTATTGCGTAGTTTAGGGGACATTCGCCTTAACGGATATGTATCCCACTTCTTCCAAAACCACCCTGAGTTCTCTGTCAGTATTTATGACATGGAAGAAGAAGAGTTGATGCTCGACTTACGCGAAAATCGTATCGACATTGCCCTCCTCTACTTACCAAATAACAAGGATATGTCAGCATATGAATCTACAGCCCTTCGCGAGGACGAATTCGTATACTATGCACCAAACATCATCGATAATATGGAAGTTGCTAGCTTGAAAGCAATTCAACAACAACCATTACTTATGTATCCACCTAAGTACTTTATGTATCGTACATTGAAAAATTATGTTGGTAACGGTCAACAAAATCTACACATTAGAGGTAGCCGCTTATCTAACCCATATACGATGATCGACTACTGTCAAAAAAATAAATCAGGCTGCATCGTAGCACGCCAAATTCTAAATTCTTTAAATATCAATGATGGCTACATACCTTTAGAAAAACCATTTAAATTACAAGTGTGTTTCGCCTTTAAGAAAAACAATTCTAAATCGGAAACAATGCATACCTTCATGGATTATGTACACAGCGAATCACCAGCACGCTTATAAGAACAAACCAAAGCCCGTACACATATATGCTGTCTCTTATACACATCTGACG
>NZ_DXLG01000060.1 GCF_019414865.1 Veillonella sp. | reverse complement strand
CAGTATAAATCTATACTTCTTGCATAACCCTAATAAAAGTGTTACTATTAATTCATAAAGAAAATAGATAAGTCTTTGGGGACAGGTGAAATTCCTTACCGGCGGTATAGTCCGCGAACCTTATGGGTATGAATCGGTGCAATTCCGATACCGACAGTACAGTCTGGATGAGAAAAGACGAGGCGCATTTGTTGTGCGCAATTATGATTACCCAAGGACTATGTATATAGTCCTTTTTTTATTGAGGTGATATGGTGGATGACGTAGCTTATATGAAACGCGCCATTGCACTGGCAAAATTAGCCACAGGACATACTTCACCAAATCCTTTGGTGGGTGCTGTAGTGGTAAAAGACAATACAATAATCGGTGAAGGCTATCATCACAAAGCTGGTACGGCTCATGCCGAGGTGCATGCACTGAATCAAGCGGGTGATAATGCTAAAGGTGCCACTTTATATGTGACATTAGAGCCTTGTTCTCATTATGGTAAAACACCACCTTGTGCACTTCGTATCATAGAAGCAGGTATAGCTAAGGTAGTCATCGGCAGTACAGATCCTAATCCACTTGTTGCTGGTAAAGGTATTGAGCTTCTTAAAGAAGCGGGAATTGAAGTTGTCGTTCCTGTTTGTAGTGATGAATGTGCTGAGCTTAATGAGCATTTCTTTACCTATATACAGACGGGAAAACCTTTTGTAACTATTAAGAGTGCTATGTCCCTTGATGGTAAGATTGCCACGTTTACAGGCCAATCTCAATGGATTACTAATGAATCCTCCCGTCGTGATGGACATGTACTACGTGCTACTCATGATGCTATGCTCGTTGGTATTGGTACAATCTTAGCAGATAATCCACAGCTAAACTGTCGTCTCAGTGATGATGAATTAGCAGATGCTATATTGGATAGAAATATTCTTGATGAGCCGATTACAGTCCATCAACCAGATGTAATTATCCTAGATAGTCTTGGTAGAACGCCTACCACAAGTCGTGTATTTGAAGTAGATACTCGCAAGGTTCATATATTTGTATCTAAAGGTTGTCCTAAAGAACGGATACAGGCTTTAGAACAAGTAGGAGCTCTTGTAACGGTTGTTGAATCAGTGTCTACTCGTAAAAGTAAAAGCACAGATATTGTCATAGATATTAAGAAATTATCTATTGATGATATTCTTACGAAGTTGGGCGATTTTGGTTATACTTCATTATTAGTTGAAGGTGGCTCTGCCATTATAAGTTCATTTGTAGAAACATTGAACTTTGATAAGGTAGTTACTTATATTGGTAATACAATAATCGGTGGAACAGAGGCTACACCTGCTGTAGGTGGTCGTGGCTTTGAAAGTTTAGAATCTTCTCCACAGTTAACTTTTACAAAAACTAAAGTATTAGATAATAACATTCGTATCGAAGCGTATCGTGAAGGAAGGAGGGGCGCTTATGTTCACGGGAATCGTTGAAGAAATCGGCCGTGTAGAAAGCATTAAAAAGGGCCCTAAATCCTTAGCCATTACAATTCGGGGGGATAAGATTTTTAGCGATTTAAAAATCGGTGACTCCGTAGCTGTTAACGGTGTATGTTTGACAGCTACTACCATTGGTAATGGCGTATTTACAGCCGATGTAATGCCTGAATCAATTAAGATGACTACTTTCACAAATTTGAAAGTTCATCAACCACTCAATTTAGAGCGAGCTATGCTTGCTAACGGTAGATTTGGTGGTCATATTGTGGCAGGTCACGTAGATGGTACAGGCCGCATCATTAACCGGGAACAAACGGATAATGCCATTATCTTTACCATAGAGGCTCCAAAATCTGTTATGGATTATGTTATCTATAAGGGATCTATAACTATCGATGGTATTAGCCTCACTATTATGCGACGAACGGACAGCAGTTTTTCCGTATCGATCATTCCTCACACCTTGAGCGAAACCATTCTAGGTTCTGCCCATATTGGGACGGAGGTCAATTTAGAAACGGATATCGCTGGTCGATACATTCGTCATTTTATGAATCTTGGTAGTGAACCTACCAAAGAGAAACCTAAGAAATCTATGCAATCCCTCTTAGTAGAGAATGGATTTATATAAAGTAAGGAGCGTTCCTATGAGCGAACAATTACATTCAATTGAAGAGGTCTTACAAGACCTTAAAGCTGGTAAACCTGTTATTATCGTTGATGATGAAAGCCGTGAAAATGAAGGCGATCTTATCATTGCTGCAGAGTTTGCTACACAAGAAAATATTAACTTTATGGTTAAATATGCGCGCGGTATCGTATGTACACCAATGCGTCGTGAAGCCTTAGAAAAGCTTGGCATCCCTGCAATGGTTGCTAAAAATACAGACAATCATGAAACAGCTTTCACTGTTACTGTAGACCATGTAGATACTACAACAGGCGTATCTCCAGCAGAACGTGCGTATACAATTCAAAAATTATTAGATCCTAATGCTAAACCAGAAGACTTCCGTCGTCCTGGTCACGTATTCCCTCTAGTATATAAAGAGGGTGGCGTATTAGTTCGCCAAGGCCATACAGAAGCATCTATCGACCTTTGTCGCTTAGCAGGCTTACAAGAGGCTGCTGTTATTTGTGAAATCACAAAAGACGATGGCGATATGGCTCGTTTGCCAGATCTATTACAATTTGCTAAAGAACATAATCTTAAAATTGCATCTGTAGCAGAACTTATTGAGTATCGTAAACAACATGAAGATATGGTAGAACTCGGTGCTTGTTCTAAACTACCTACTAAATTTGGTGACTTTAATATTTTTG
Source organism: Veillonella sp. (assembly GCF_019414865.1). Taxonomy (GTDB): domain Bacteria; phylum Bacillota; class Negativicutes; order Veillonellales; family Veillonellaceae; genus Veillonella. The sequence continues at coordinate 6,965 of NZ_DXLG01000060.1, read as the reverse complement.
TATTTAAAAATGATTTAGATCATAAAGAACATTTAGCTATCGTTAAAGGTAATGTACAAAACTGTGACGATGTTCTTGTACGTATTCACTCTGAATGTTTAACAGGTGATGTATTCGGTTCTAAACGTTGTGATTGTGGTGAGCAATTAGATCATGCGTTACGTGCCATCGAAAAAGAAGGCAAAGGCGTTGTAGTATATATGCGCCAAGAAGGCCGTGGCATTGGTTTAACAAATAAAATTAAAGCCTATGCTTTACAAGAGCAAGGTTTAGATACTGTAGAGGCTAATGAACAATTAGGTTTCCCTGCAGATATGCGCGAATATTCCTTAGCAGCTCAAATTATTCGTTTCTTAGGTATTAAGAGTATTCGCTTGTTAACGAATAATCCTGAAAAACGCCATGGTTTAGAACATTGGGGTATCGATGTAACTAGCCGTGTACCGCTTATCATTGCAGCCAATAAATTCAATGCAGGCTACTTGAAAACAAAAGAAGAAAAAATGGGGCATATGTTAGAAGACTAATCATTTAGTTTTATTTAACAAATTATTCGGACATAAGAATTTCCTTTAATGGAATATAGGAGGTCAACATAATGAAGGTTCAAGAAGGTAACTTATTAGGTTCTGGTAAAAAATTTGCTATTATCGGCTCTCGTTTTAACGAGTTCATAACATCTAAATTAATTGGTGGCGCTGAAGATTGCTTATTGCGTCACGATGTAAAAGAAGAAGATATTACAGTAATCTGGGTTCCAGGCGCTTATGAAATTCCTTTAATTGCTAAAAAAGCAGCTACATCTGGTCGCTTCGATGCAGTTATTTGTGTTGGTGCTGTTATCCGCGGTGCTACAACTCATTATGACTATGTATGTAATGAAGTGGCAAAAGGTATTGCTCATGTTTCTTTGGAAACAGGTATTCCTGTTATGTTCGGTGTAGTAACAACTGAAAACATTGAACAAGCAATCGAACGTGCTGGTACTAAAGCTGGCAATAAGGGTTACGACTGTGCTATGGGCGCTATTGAAATGGTTAATCTTATCGATCAATTCTAATAATTACATAGTAAACACTCAGTATCTTATGATGCTGGGGGTTTTTATATTATCGAAAATATGTTCTTTTAACTTGAAGTTAGTGTAGACGAACATATATTCCCTATTATTGAAAAGTAATTCTATGACATGATATACTATAAAAGCACTATTATGTGTGTACGATTTATTAATTAGAAATAAGGAATGATAGAATGGATTATATAAAACGTTTTACGACTCGCGAAGGGGTTCGTATGTCTTTAGCGGTAACAACAGATACCGTTGAAACGGCTCGCGTACGTCACGATTTGTGGCCTGTAGCAACGGCTGCTTTAGGTCGTGCTATGACAGGAGCTATTTTATTGGCTGGAGACTTTAAAAACCATGAAAATGTAAGTCTTCGTATCAAAGGTGATGGTCCTCTAGGCGTTGTTCACGTAGATGCTTTTGCAGATAATACAGTTCGTGGATATGTGGATGAGCCACATGTAGATGTACCTTTAAAACGAGCTGGTAAGCTCGATGTAGGTGCTGCTGTAGGCCATAATGGTGAAGTCCAAGTAACTCGTTTTACACAATTAGCACAAGACTATACCTCCACAAGTCCTATTCAAAGTGGTGAAGTAGCAGAAGATTTGGCTTATTATTTATATGCTTCTGAGCAAGTACCTTCTACTATTAGCTTAGGTGTATTGGTAGATCCAGATTATCATACTGTTGTGGCAGGCGGTTTTATCGTACAAGCTTTACCAGATGCTACAGATGAAGCATTAGCCCAAGTCGAAAAGAATATTAATGAATTAGGCCCAATTACAGAATATTTAAAAGCAAATCCAGATGGTAAAGGTCTTATGGAACGCGTTCTTGATGGCTTAACTGTGAATGAAGTATATAATGAACCGATACATTTCCAATGTCGTTGTGGACGCGATCGCTTTGGTGCCGTACTCATGACATTAAGAGAAGAAGATAAAGAGGCTATTCTAGAAGATGAAGTAACAGAGCTTGTTTGTCACTATTGTAATGAAAAATATCATTTCACACGTGAAGAGTTACAAGATATGTTTGCTCCTAAAGGTCCAATTCAATAAAACTTTATAATATGTTGAAAAATACAGGCTACTAGGTTTTTCCTATAGCCTGTTTTTCTATTCTATGAGAAAATAAAAGATAGAGTGATTAATAATAGGAGGTCACAATGAGTGCAATTGGCGTAATTGGTGGTACTGGCGTTTATGATCCATCCATCTTTGAAAATATTCATGAAGAATCCTTAATGACACCATATGGTGAAATAGATTATGTACAAGGTACATACCATGGGAAAACGGTAATCTTTGTTGCTCGTCACGGCAAAGATCATACAATTCCTCCACATAAAATTAACTATCGTGCTAATATTTGGGGTCTAAAAAAATTAGGCGTTACATTTATTATCTCTACAACAGCTGTAGGTTCCTTAAATGAAAACTTCAAGCCTGGTCATTTCGTTTTGACAGATCAATTCTTAGATTTCACGAAGAACCGCATCACTACATTCTATGAAGGTGGTGACCGTCCAGTAGCACATCTGGATGTAACAAATCCTTACAGCCCTGAATTACGTGATATTCTTCAAAAGGTAGGTACTGAACAAGGCCTAACAATTCATAATGGCGGTACCTATGTTTGTACAGAAGGTCCTCGTTTTGAAACACCAGCAGAAATTAAAATGTTCCACATGCTCGGTGGTGATACAGTAGGTATGACAAATGTACCGGAAGTAAATTTAGCGAATGAAGCTGAAATGGCATATGCTACTATTTCTATGATTACAAACTATGCAGCAGGTATTTCTGAATCTGCTTTGACACATGGTGAAGTGGTAGAAATGATGGGCGACATGGCAGCTCAACTTAAATCTCTTATTTTAGGTGCTATTGATGCAATCGATGTAGATGCTCGTTATGACGCACATAATCGCATGCAAGAATATGGTGGCTTTAAACTATAATCCATTCATAATGAAATACAATAGTTCATCGAAGGAGAAGGTATGATTAATATTGAATGGCGTAAAGATACGCTGGTATTATTAGATCAAACTAAATTGCCTACTGAAATTACATATGTTCACTGTACAGATTGGCGCCAAGTAGCCGAAGCTATTAAAATGCTTCGCGTCCGTGGCGCACCTGCTATTGGTGTAGCTGCTAGTTATGGTCTTATTCTAGCTGCTATGGAAGCAGGCCGTTTGGATGTTCCGTTTAGTGAACAACTTACAAGCTTATATGAATTTAGTGAGACTTTAAAGGAAACTCGTCCTACCGCAATCAACTTAGCTTGGGCCGTAGATCGTGTTATTTCTCTTGTAAAAGAGCATGTTGAAAGTATGTCCTCTATGAGTGAAGTAGTCGATCTCATTACAAAAGAGGCTATTATAATTCATGAAGAAGATGTATCTTTGAATCGCCGTATGGCAGAAGCAGGGGCCACATTATTTGAAGGACAAAAGAATATTCGTATTCTTACTCATTGTAATGCTGGTGCACTAGCTACAGGCGGTTTAGGAACAGCACTCGGTGTTGTCCGTAAATTACATGAAAATGGTCAGTTGGAACGCGTGTATGCTGATGAAACACGACCATTATTACAAGGTGCTCGTCTTACTGCCTTTGAACTGCATGAGGATGGTATTCCTGTTACTCTTGAGACTGATAATATGGCGGCCTATGCGATGCAACATGGACTCATTGATGCCGTTATCGTCGGTGCTGACCGCATCACTACAAAAGGGGATGTAGCCAATAAAATTGGTACCTATGGTGTAGCAGTACTAGCTAAATTCCATAACATTCCATTCTATGTAGCAGCGCCATATAGCACATTTGATTTTACCCTTGAAAATGGTGCTGATATTCCTATTGAGATGCGCGACGATTATGAAGTAACATCTCTACATGGTGTTCAAACAGCGCCTAATGGTATTGATGTGCTTAATCCAGCCTTTGATGTGACACCACATGAATTGGTAACTGCCATCATTACTGAAGAGGGTGTATTAAAACCGAACTATGAAGAATCTATTGATAAGCTACGTCAGATTGTAGAATCTAAGTAATCTAGTATTTGATATTGTAGATTTTCATTTTTGGTTTTTCGCATACATTATCTATATAATTAAGTATCTATACTAACTAAATTATGTAGTAACTATAAATCCAAGTGGATTAACCATATGTATTTTTTATCTAATCTACTTGTATGAGTAAAAGGAGATATTATGCAATCTTTAATTAAAGATATTAATTTAGCCGCAGAAGGCCGCAAGAAAATTGATTGGGTTTCCAACTTTATGCCTACATTAAATACATTGGGTGACCGCTTTGAAGCAGAACAAACTTTCAAAGGTCAAACAATTGTTGTAAGTGTTCACTTGGAAGCAAAAACAGCATACTTAGCTACTGTTTTAAAACGCGGTGGTGCCGATGTTATCGTAACTGGTTCCAACCCATTATCTACACAAGATGATGTAGCTGCAGGTCTTGTTGATATGGGCCTTACTGTATATGCTTGGTATGATTGTACGGAAGAGGAATACTTCCATTTCCTTAATAAGGCACTTGATCACAAACCACATATTATCATCGATGATGGTGGCGACTTGGTAAATTTGTTGCACACAACTCGCCAAGATGCAAAAGAACGCCTATTAGGTGGTAGTGAAGAAACTACTACAGGTGTACATCGTCTTTATGCATTAGAAAATGCAAAACAATTGACATTCCCTATGATTGCAGTTAATGATTCTTACTGTAAATATCTCTTTGATAACCGTTACGGTACAGGTCAATCTGTTTGGGATGGTATCATGCGTACTACAAACTTAACTGTAACAGGTAAAAATGTAGTTGTTGCTGGTTATGGCTGGTGCGGTAAAGGCGTTGCTATGCGTGCAAAAGGCCTTGGTGCTCATGTATATGTAACAGAAGTAGATCCAATTAAAGCTATTGAAGCTGTATTTGATGGCTTCAAAGTATTACCTATGATTGAAGCTGCTAAAGTAGGGGATATCTTCTGTACGGTAACAGGTTGTAAAGATGTAATCGTGAAAGAGCATTACGAAGTAATGAAAGATAAAGCTATCTTATGTAATGCAGGTCACTTTGATTGTGAAGTTAACGTAGCTGATCTTACAGAACTTGCAGTAAGTCATGAACGTGTTCGTCAAAATATTGAAGGCTATACTATGGCAGATGGCCGCAAACTCTATGTATTGGCTGAAGGTCGCCTTGTAAACCTTGCTGCAGGCGATGGTCATCCTGCAGAAATCATGGATTTATCCTTTGCTATGCAAGCTCTTGCAGCAGAACATATCTTGCATAATGGCAAAGATATGGAACCAAAGGTGTATGTATTACCTCATGAATTAGACGCGGAAATTGCTAAATTAAAATTGAATTCCATGGGTTACGATTTAGATTCTTTAACGCAAGATCAAATCGATTATCTTACAAAAGTAAATTAATTTCGAATCGATTTACATCTACATTTAATAGAAAGCTAATAGTTTTATATTATACAACAATGTGCTAGATGTATTAGTTTTCTAATTTTACTAATATAACCGAGCTACTTTAGCTCGGTTATACCTATGAGGAAATCTATGTCTGATTTATTGATTACCAATGTAGACGTCCTAACTAATGAGGGCGTTCTTAAAAATCATGCCATTGAAATTGAAAATGGTTATATTGCTGCTATTTTAAAGGATAGTGATATTGAAAAAGCAAAAGATTCTGCAAAGGAAGTACTAGATGGTAAAGGCCAATTAGCCGCACCAGGTTTAGTCAATACTCATACGCACATTGCAATGGGCTTATTTAGAAACTATGCAGATGATCTTGAGCTTATGGATTGGCTAGAAACTGCAATTTGGCCAATTGAAGCCAAGCTTAACGACGAGTATGTACGTTATGGTACACAACTAGGTGTGGCTGAAATGTTACGCTCTGGTACTACAACATTTAGCGATATGTATTTCTTTATGAATACTACAGCTGAGATAGTAAAAGAAACAGGTATTCGCGCTGTACTATCTCGTGGTTTAGCAGGTGTATCTCCAACAGCCGATCAAGCATTAGTTGAAAATGCTGATTTATTCCGTACTTGGAACGGCTTTGATAATGACCGCATCAAGGTATTATTGGGACCACATGCGCCTTATACTTGCCCAGATGACTATATGGAAAAGGTTATTGCCTTATCCCATGAATTAAATTGTGGTATTCACATGCACTTGTCTGAAACAAAAGGGGAAGTAGAGAATGTTATAAAAGCTACTGGCAAGACACCAATAGCTCATATGCATGACTTAGGCTTATTCTGGAATACTACATTAGCTGCACATTGTGTTCATGTTACAGACGAAGATATGGCTATTATGGCAGAGAATAATGTAGCTGTTGCACATAATCCACAATCCAATTTAAAATTAGCAAGTGGTATTGCTCCAGTGCCTGAAATGATTGCTAAAGGTATTACAGTTGGTCTTGGTACAGACGGTTCTGCATCTAATAATAATGCAGATTTGCTTGAAGAAGTACGCCTTGCTGCTACATTGCATAAGGCGCGTCTCTATGACCCTAAAGCGATTCCGGCACAAGCAGCGTGGAACATGGGCACTGTAGAAGGTGCAAAAGCCTTAGGTTATAAAGATCTAGGTGTACTAGCTGAAGGGTATCGCGCAGATATCGTATTGTATGATGTATCTGGTATGCACTGGATGCCTCGTTATAACGATTTAGCAGCACTTGTATACTCGGCTAATAGCTCTGATGCTAATACTACAATTGTAGGCGGCAAAGTTCTTATGAAAGATAGAGAATTGCTTACTATTGATGAAGAAAAACTTCGCTCAGAAATTAGGTCAGCTCAAGAATAT
>NZ_DXLG01000006.1 GCF_019414865.1 Veillonella sp. | reverse complement strand
GGCTCGGAGATGTGTATAAGAGACAGGTATAATCCTTTTCATTAATAGGAAATAAAAGACTTTCAGCCTCTTGATAGGAAATAGCACGAATGTGACCATCAATATATCCAATTAGTCGATTATCTGTACCATTCATCAATAACTCAATACAAGTTTCACTCATACGTGCCGCTAAAATAGCATCGAATGCAGAAGGACCACCACCGCGTTGTAAATATCCTAATACAGTCAAACTTGGATCAAATTCCGTATGTTCCTTAATGAAGGATTTTACTTCTCCACTATTATATGCACCTTCAGCAACGAGTATCACACTATATTCTTTACCCCGAATCTGTGTTTCCTTTAAATGACGACAGACCTCATGTAAAGGCATAGGATTTTCAGGAACGAGTACAATTTCAGCACCACAGGCAAGGCCAGCTTTAAGTGCAATATGACCTGCTTTACGACCCATTACCTCTACAATGGCTACCCGTTCATGTGAATTAGATGTATCACGAATTCTTCCAACCGCATCAACCACAGTATTGAGCGCCGTATCAAAGCCTATCGTATATTGAGTGCCACCCATATCATTATCTATGGTACAGGGAATCGTCATGGTAGACATACCAAGCTTAGCTAAACTCGTAGCGCCTCGCATAGAACCATCGCCACCGATAACAATGAGGTGGTCAATGCTATAGGCTTTCAAAATATCGTAAGCTTTACGCTGAACATCTTCATTTTGAAACTCAGGAAAACGAGCTGTTTTTAGCATGGTACCGCCTTGAGTAATAATGCCACCCACAGAACGGTTTGCTAAAGGAACAAATTGTTCTTCCATAATACCTAAATAGCCACGTTCAATACCGAAAACTTCAAAGCCTTCATGAATAGCTTTTCTAGTTAGCGCTCTTATGGCGGCGTTCATTCCAGGTGCGTCTCCGCCGCTTGTTAGTATTGCGATTCTTCTCATATCCATTACCCCCTTGTGGTGTACGTTGTTTGGATATAGTTTCTGTCTTATGTCCTGTAACCGCTTGATTAGATTTCTTATGTTTTCGGCGTTTATCATTGCCCAATTTATGAGATTCTACCCGGTCGGAATTTTCTTTATTAACGACTATTTTAGTAGCTACTGTATCATTAGAAAACGTCGTATTCGGATGATTAAAACGTTCCGATTTAGATAATCTATGATTATCTTTTGTATTTCTTTGAGAGTTATTAAATTGTAGTTCTTGAGATGACGGTTTTACATCTCTAGTATCCGTATCATTGGGTTGACGTCTTGCTTTAAATTGAACACCTGAGGTAACTAACTCATCCTCAATACGTTGCATAAAATCATAGGTCCGACCATTTGTTGTATCTAGTACAAAATCACACTGCTTATACACTGGTTTCCAGGATTGTATCATAGCATGTACAAAGGCATGAACATTGTTATAATCCATGGTTGGCCGTTTCCCAATACGGCGATTCACACGACTGACAATGCGAAATTGTGCAGCGCGGATACCAATGATATAAGAATATTTCTTCAATACCTTTAATGTGCGATGTTCAATGGGAAAATTACCACCTACGGAGATGACTGCTTCGTGATATAAGCAAACCTTTTTCAGTACATCCATTTCTGCACGTCGGAATGCTTTTTCCCCAATTTTCTTGAATATTTCAGCAATAGGCAACCCAAAACGACCTTCTAATACGCGATCGGTATCTACAAATTGCCATCCCTTGCGTTCCGCAAGATTACGACCGAAATGGCTCTTGCCACTCCCCATAGAACCGATGAGCATAATATTTCGTTTTATTATCATGTATTATGTGCCCCTTATTATTTCATATCCTTCATTGTACTATAAAATGCAATAAAAACAAAGACAAACTATAGAATAACGATCTATAATCTGTCTCTATTAATATTACTATATAAGAATATATATTAAGGCCTCATAGTCGGTTTTACTGCACAATGTACATACACTACATTGCCTTTCCGTTCTATATCCTCGATTTCTATACGGCGTGAAGGGTCTTTTGCTTCAACAGTATTAATCCAGTTGATAAGGCGTTCTGTACTTCCTAATAAATTTAATTCTAATACACCTTCATGCTCATCAGTACTAACAATCATTAATGGTTCTCCTTGCAAAGACTCAAAAATACTAGTATTAGAACTCGTGTTTGATAGCTTGTTTTCTGTAAAAGACGCTAGTAATTTTGCTTCCTTAGATACAATATAATCTGACTTAGCCTGCATTTGGATAACATAGTTTTCTTGTCGCTCTTTCAAATGAGTCGCTTTGTAATCGAAGCTAATATACCCATATAGTGAAATACTAATGATGATACCCCACATTAGTATCATCATTACTATCTTCTCTACTGGATGTGTTGTGCTCTCCTTTAGATCCTTCCATATGGAATGTATATATACCTTGATCTGCTTTAACTGTTCCATGACAATCCATTCCAATTAATCTTTGTTGAATACTAGCTATAAATTTACGGCATGCTTCATCACTATAGCCTATACCATCTACACTAATATGTTCATCCTTTATGTTAAGGTGTTGTAAACTAATTCCTTGCTCCATAGCTATATCAAGGACATATAAAACGATAGTATTTTGAAAAATAGATTTTTTATTTTTCCCCGAACTATTCTTAAGTATTTTATTTTTAACTGATGCTATATCCTCATACTGTTTTCCAATTGACTGATACTGCGGATTTTCCAATAGCGTCAATAGTTCTGCCTTTTCAGTCTTATACTGTTCATAGTTCGACAAGCAATAACCTATTGCTATTAATCCTACTATTCCGTATACAATACTCATACCATATAGATAATAACGATATTTATGCCATAAACTATGCCAACGTAACGATCGAGGCATTAGATTAATATATCTATTCCTACCATCCCAAGCCAATCCATTTAAGCCCCCTTGCGGCCATACCAATAGCCATATCCCAATCTAATTGTCCTTGTTTACATCGATTACGACCACGCCCTAAGAATAATAATGGAATATACTCTGTTTCTCCATATATAGAAATAATAGCTTCCATATCCTTTTGTTCCTCATCGGTTAATTGATCTAACCCATACAGCTTAACCCCTTGTATTTCATCTACGCCAAATTCTTGTAATCTAGATTCTAGTACCTCCATAGCTTCTGATACATCACTGCTACTAATAGGGACAATCCGTTCTTGAATACATATATCATTCCACCACAGCCACAAGTGTAGATTATCCTTTTCTACGACCCCAGTCACGGTACCACTACGCCGCATCAAGCTGTAACAAATAGGAATAGGCCAGAAATCGATTACATCCACCGGTGCATAGGTGTCTCGTATACCTTGTTTTAAAAGTTCTAATGAATGACGCTCTACGGCAACCATAAACATATGGTAATTATGTCTTGGATATTCTCGACGACATGCATCCATTTGGAAACTGTCGCCATCAAAGGTAAAGTAATCCTCTACATTCCATTTGATAAACTCTTTCATATCAAAATCGTGAGGATCATAAGGTGCTACATGCATTTGTGTATCAATATTAGCTACCATGCTGTAAGCTCCATCATCTAAATCATACATTTCTATAAATTTTCTAACATCCTCATCTATAGATGCACTGCGTTTCATTTCCAATGCATCGGTAATAACCATCGTTTTATTTTCTACATGAGCTGTCACACATACAATACGTTCATCTGTAATACATACACCAGTATGTATTTTCTTTTTCCGTTTCATAGATTCACCTCAATATGGTTTTATCTTCATAACATGCATAGTATGATCTGTATCTACTGTCACATACATATGTACACGACTTACTATTTCCTGATGTTTCAATTTGCCATAGCTCATAACGTGACGAGGATTGTCATGGGATGGATCGGCCTCAATGGTAATTTCTACATCCGCATCATCAGCTACAATTAGCTTTTCCTGAAAGTCCCAAGTATTACCAGCCTTACAGTAGCCTACAAACCAATGCGCTCCACTTTGCGCTGCATAATGAGCCTCTTCTAAATGCAATTCATCTACTGCATTACTTTCACAAATTTGACCAATACGCAGTCCCATAAAGGCCAATACTAATAAAAAGGACATTGTAAATAAGGCTACATATGTAATAAACCCTGCATTATGGGCTCCTATGTTCATGACTTGTTTCCTCATTATCTTTATACCAATCATATATACTACTTTGACCTATGGCGACTTCATATATCGCTAAGCCTCCATATCCAGCAGTATATTGTTTATCACCAGTAAATCGATTCGTTATATACCAGCGCATATGGACTGCTCCGCTCTCATCCATACTAAATGGATGTTCTTGTGTGTACCCAATATTTCGTTTATCCTTTGTGCCGATAATACGGCTGCCGCTAACAGGTTGTAAGCTGCCATCTGTAAGCTTCCTATACAAAGCATGACGTTGTAATATTAGTGTAGTCCGCTTAGTGTCGTGAATATATAAGGTCCTATTTTGATCCTCTACCGTTATCGGTACAGGATTCCATATGATTTGAGCCACCACCATGCGCCGCGTATAACGACCATCCTCCATCATAGCTACGCTATCTACTAATTTTGCATTCCACATGACCCCATAAAAAACTATGCCTAACAATAAGGTTAAAACGATAGTAGAAATAGTTATACTGATGAGTGTGGAATACAAAATGAAACCCCTTTGTGCATCATGAGTCCTCACCGTATTTCCTCCAAATCGAGAGATAAGGTATACACAACAGATTCATTATCTATGGCCTGCACAGTTAATCGTTGTAGGACAATACCATTTTCTACGATAGGCTCTACATGTGTTTTATAAGTAATAGATTCACTGGGACTCATAATAAATTGAGAGTTATGTATACCTTCTTGAATATGACCCGTTTGATAATACGTAGACTTACTTTCCTCTACATATGTTATGGTGTCTTGTAATATATGATCCCAATAATAAGCCTTATAGATTGTTAAGGTAGCCATCCAAAATACAGATAATATAACAGGCAAGATAAACATAATAATAGCTGTTGATACTAAGGCATCTCCATACATAAAGCCCTTAGTGTACTTCTTCCCATCGAATACGTCCCGTTTGTACAGATATCCATATACGATTTCTCTCACCACTTTCTCGATCCCGTAAAATAAGTTCCGTTCCATCATAAGGTAATCCTAGAGAAGAAAAAGAGATAACCGTTAAGGGTTGTACATTTTCAATCCCTGCAGGTAAGGATATATTAACTGTATGATGATGAGCATCCTCCTCTAAGGTATAGCTGTCTTTATTTAATATGAATAACATACGCCCTTTTCCATTAGACTTATGCCCAAGCATAGACCAAAGTTGAACCTTTTTTAACATATATACTACTTCTTCAGTACTTTCATTTAGAGTATAGCGGCTAGGCGTTGTTACAATGGGCAAAGACATAGAAATAAGAAGTAAAAATAAACTAATTGCAATAATCCACTCAGCTAACAAAGAACCGTATTGATGATGTATAGGTTGTGCCTTAACCATTGGTACAACACCTCCATATAGGATCCGCCATGTAAGGCACACCAACCACCAAAGCATAGAAAGGGACCAAATGGAATGTATCGATTACGATAGCTTGTTAGTAAGAGATAGAGAGAACCAACACAAAAGGCTACGTAAAAGAAGCATACAATCTCCCAGGGCGTAAGCCACATGGCAATAGCAGAAAACCATTTCACATCGCCTAGTCCAAAGCCTTTATGACTCATAAGACGAAGTCCATATGTAATAGCACCTACACTCATAACACTTATAATCGTTATAAGCATAGACTTATCATTTATAAGGCTATATACTATACCACCTAAAACAAGCACTAACGCCCCTTCATCAGGCAATATATAGTAATGCATATCGATGGTAGCACCTGCTATGATGATGAGTGAAAATACAGCATACAAAGCAACGTGAATAAAGGATATTGCTCGTGATGAAAGTATAATAGGCAATACAATGGATGCTAAATACACGATCAGTGCTATAACATAATGAGTCCCTTTCATACCTTTTCCTTCCATAAAATCAACTGTACATATATTAATGTAAATATAACTACTGTATAGCTATTAATATAACTACATATGTAAATGCAAATATAAATTTACATTCCAATCATCAATCCATGCACATTAACTATTAAGACTTAAATATTAAATAATAACTATTAAGTATTAAATATTAAGTACTAAATACTAGATATCAATTACGATTAAGGTGCATCAGGGGCTTTAACTACAACTGCCTTCGCAGTACCACCATTAACCGCTTCATAAGTAATGGTATATTCTTTATCTTTTGCAGTTTTAACATGTTCTGTAAGATAGCCTTCTTTATATAGATTTTCTACAGTTGGCGGTGTATCTACATTCTTGTCAATCATATAGAGTTGTGTTGCATTTTTAATAATTTGAATATCTGCTGTTTCCTTCGCAGTTCGCGCTCTATCAGCAGCCGATAGAAATTGTGGCATCGCAATGGCCGCTAATATGGCAATAACTGCAACGACAACCATTAATTCTACAAGAGTAAATCCACCTTTTCTCGATTTTTTAAGGTTTTCTCGAACATGATTAATTTGTAGATGTTCTACAATCCATTGACCACATATTTCTAATCTATGATTTAATCCATGAACTAGGTGCATAACAGAACTCATAATATCCTCCTTTTATCATTATTAATCCTGTAAAATAGCTTGATAACAATGCCTACTGCCCTCCCAATTTAGCAATAGACGTAAACAACGGATACATAACAGATACAACCAAAACGGCTACACCGATTCCCATCAAGGTCAGTAAAATTGGTTCTAATAGTCTCTCAAGACGGGCAATATATTTTGAAAGTATAGATTCATAATAATGTCCACAATGTTCTAACATCTTTACGAGTTCTCCACTTTCTTCTCCAATAGAGATCATTTGCCATATAAAGGAATTTCCAATATTCTCCGTTCTCAGACTCTCTTCAAAAGAATGGCCTGATAATAATTTTGCCTCTACCTTTTCACTACATTCGACACCATATATATTGCCCCATAAAGGTCTTGTAATATTCATAGTGTGAATAATAGAAATTCCAGAATCTAACAAAAGCGCCCAAACTTTTAACATACTTGTATAGTAAATGCAGGTCATCCATTGGTATCGGTGAGCCAACTGCCAAAGCCAACGATGTACTTTGCGTTTTATACTATGTTGATGATATGCAAAGACCATAGCCCCTAGGCCTACACAATGCAGAATAACAACCACTATGGGATGATTCTTTAGCCCTTGTCCTAATGCAAAGAGGGCTCGCGTCATCACTGGTAATGTAATATGCATGGTAGTAAAAACCTTTTCAAAGGATGGAACGATAAACAAGATGGTAACAAGAAAAAAGATATTCATTAATACAAGTAAAAATAATGGATAGGAAATAGCACTGATAACCTTTTGCCGTACCTGTCGCTCCCAATCATAGTGACGTGATATATATTGCAAGCTTTCTCCTAATGTACCTGCAGCCTCTCCACTTTCTAGTAAAGCCAGTGCAATGGCAGGACAACCTTCACTTCGCAATGCTTGAGACAACGTTTGACCACGCTCAATCGATTCATATAAGGCTGTATACAAAAGGCCTCTTTTCCCTTGACATAGTAACTGTAATGCGCGTCGTAAAGGCACGCCAGATTCGATGAGTAGTCCTAATTGGTAGGTTACATCTACTACCATGGCATGATTCCACTTATGTTTCTTCTTATTTACTTGTAAAGTAATTTTATAAATCTTATATCCATCTCGCTTTAACCGTGTACCGACCTCCTGTTCTGAATCCGCCCATATTAAACCTTTGATCGTTTCATTATTCTCATCTTTTACGACATATTCATAAGCCTCCATACCTTCACCTACGATAATTGTTGATCTAATAATGTATGTAGTTGTTGCTGAGAGCCATATTGTACCTTCGCATCTCGCACGGCCATCTCTAGTGTTTTCATAGGTAGTTGTGTTTCTTGAATAGAAATGATTTGTGGTTCCTTACGAGTACGTATCAAATTCGCTACCGCATGCGTGTTTAGCAAAATATCACGGATGGTAATGAACTTTTTATTCCATCTAAGGAGCCGTTGACATATAACGGCACGTAGCACTTGTGATATTTGACTACGCACCTCCTCTTGTTGTTCTCCAGGGAATAATGAAATCATGCGGTGAACAGCCATTACAGCCCGCTGTGTATGCATGGTTGCCATCACAAGATGACCTGTTTCGGCTGCATGAAGAGCAGCCTCTAAGGTTTCTCGATCTCGGAGTTCTCCTACCATAATGACATCTGGATCCTCCCGCAATGCATCTCGAATACCGTCAGACATAGACTTAATATCTGCACCTAATTGGCGTTGATGAATTAACGATTTCTTAGGTTTAAACTCAAATTCGATAGGATCTTCTAACGTGATGATATGGCGCTCCATCGTTTGATTAATATAGTCAATACAACAAGCTAAGGTAAAACTTTTACCACTACCCGTAGGACCACAGACGAGCAATAAACCATCATGAGATTCACATAATTTTTGTAGGAGTTGACCTTCACTATTATCATCCAGTTTAAGTTGTTGATGACACAATAAGCGAAGTGTGCCACATATAGTTTGATTAGCTCGATACAGATGAACACGAATACGTACACCACAACAGGAACAAGCTTCATCAAGAGATTGCCATTCATAAGATGCTATACCACAACGTCGCAAAATATCTTCAATCAACGTAGTGGTACATACAAATTGAGTGGCCTTTAATCCATCACCATGTCTCAAATAGATAGGCTCACCACATTGTAGATGAATATCTGTTGATGATAAGTGTATAGCCTCTTCAACAATGGTTTCTAAACTTTCACTATTACAGCATGAGTCCACAACGATGCACCTCCTCTATAGATGTAACATGTTGAGCTACGGCTTCACGGGCAGAATCTTCTAAGGACAGTAATACATGTGCCTCTAATTGATCCCACTGAACCGAATTTACAGGTATCTCTAGGTATTCAAACAGAGCAGTCCTTCCGTGATACGATGTACCATCAAATTTACGCACTAAACGCTGTGCAATGGCCCCCATCAAGGTAGCCCGTATTAAATACGGTTCTACTCCCATATCCATGAGCCGCGTTACAACGCCTATAGCTGTATTAGTATGAATGGTGGATAATACGCGATGACCGGTTAAGGCTGATTTAACAGCCAGCTCTGCCGTCTCCTTATCACGAATCTCACCAATCATAATCGTATCTGGATCTTGCCGCAGTACAGACCTTAACCCTTTTGCAAAGGTAAAACCGATTTTTTCGTTAATACCAATTTGAATGGCTCCTTTTATTTCAGCCTCTACAGGATCTTCAAGGCAAATTAGCTTTGTTTCCTCTAAATTCAACATGCGGAGCATGGCATATAAGGTAGCAGTCTTGCCACTTCCCGTAGGCCCACAGATGAGTAACAATCCATAAGGACGTTTTAATAGCTGTTCAATATGATCAAAAATATCTGCACGCATGCCTAACGCTTTTAGATCCTTATGACTACCTTCATTCCCCATAAGACGACACACCAAAGTTTCTCCATATAAACTGGGTAATGTAGATACGCGCATCGTTACCGATGTATCCTTATGACTCCATGCCCAACGACCATCTTGAGGCAATCTCTTTTCACTAATATCTAACGTACTACATACCTTGATACGGTTAATAATAAGATCTGCCTCTTCGTTTGATACAGTCATATGCGTCTGTAATAATCCATCTTGTCGTAATCTAATTTGTACACCATTTTTAGTTGGATCAAAGTGAATATCGCTGACATGATGCTCTAATGCATACAGAATAATATCGTCTAATGTTACATCTACATACATGGTCACCTCCTATACCTTGCGGTATGTTTTTACCTCACACTAGCGTATGGCGTTATATGGTTCGACATCACATCTTTAATTCCTCTTTTATTTTTGAAAATCCACGAAGCGAAAACTTTTGTATTATAGGCATACAAAAAAGGCGCCCCGAAGGGCGCCATTATTGGACTATTAGATATAACGTATCTTATTTTAAATTATAGAAAACGTCATTACCTTTATATTGAGCTGTTTCGTATAACATTTCTTCAATGCGAAGCAATTGGTTATATTTTGCTACACGTTCAGAACGAGCAGGTGCACCAGTCTTAATTTGACCGGCATTTACAGCTACCGCAATATCAGCGATAAATGTATCTTCTGTTTCACCAGAGCGGTGAGATACTACACATGTATAACCAGCGCGTTTAGCAAGCTCCATAGCATCGAACGCTTCTGTTAAAGTACCGATTTGGTTAACTTTTACAAGAATAGAGTTACCTACACCAAGCTCAATACCACGAGCCAAACGTTTTGTGTTAGTTACGAATAAATCATCACCAACAAGTTGTACGCGATCGCCAAGGCGTTCTGTCAACAATTTCCAGCCATCCCAATCTTCTTCAGCAAGACCATCTTCGATGGATACGATTGGGTATTTACCTACTAGGTATTCATAGAAATCTACCATTTCAGCAGCTGTTTTAACTTTGCCTTCACCAGCTAAATTGTATTTGCCATCTTCATAGAATTCGGAAGATGCAGAGTCAAGAGCTAATTTGAAGTCTTTACCAGGTTCATAACCAGCAGCTTTAATAGCTTCACAAATGACTTCTAATGCTTCTTCGTTAGATGCCAAGTTTGGTGCAAAGCCACCTTCATCACCTACGGCAGTGCTAAGGCCTTTATCATGAAGTACAGATTTCAATGTATGATATACTTCTGCACAGCTGCGAAGAGCTTCTGCGAAGGAAGTCGCGCCTACAGGCATAATCATAAATTCTTGAATGTCTACGTTATTATCTGCATGTGCGCCACCATTCAAGATATTCATCATAGGAACTGGTAATTCTTTTGCGTTGAAACCGCCAAGGTATGCAAATAATGGCAAATCTAAAGATTCTGCTGCCGCACGAGCTACAGCCATAGAAACACCAAGAATTGCATTAGCACCAAGGTTAGATTTATTGTCTGTACCATCTAATTTCAACATCAAGTTATCGATAGCTACTTGTTCAGTCGCATCATAACCAATAATGGCAGGACCGATTTTAGCATTTACATTGTCGATAGCTGTTAATACACCTTTACCAGAGTAACGGGATTTATCACCATCACGTAATTCTACAGCTTCAAACTTACCTGTGGAAGCACCGGATGGAACCGCAGCAGTAGCAATAGTGCCATCTTCTAAACATACTTCAACTTCAACAGTTGGGTTACCACGGGAATCTAAAATTTCTCTTGCAATGACTTGTTCAATTACTGCCATTTCTTCACCTCATAAGATCTAATGGAATGACTGTCATACGACAATCATTATATATTGAGCTAAACCATATAGGCTTATCACTCTAATTAACTATAAATATAGTGAAAGCTAAAATCTCTACATTATGCTTTTTTTACCAAACTATGACCAGTCATAGATTTTGGTTGATCTATGCCAGCCAAGTCTAATAAGGTTGGAGCAATATCACATAATTTACCAGATTCTAATGTAGCCGATTTTAGAGTATCACTCATTAAAATTAACGGTACCAAGTTCGTTGTATGTGCCGTATGCACCTTACCTGTTTCATGGTTAACCATAAGCTCTGCATTACCATGGTCTGCGGTAATCAACAAATGACCATTTTTGTTGCGTATAGCCTCTACGATACGACCTAAACAAGTATCTACCGCTTGCACTGCTTTAACAGCTGCTTCAAAACTACCTGTATGACCGACCATATCTGGGTTTGCAAAGTTCAAGATAATCATGTCATATGTTTCATCTTGAATAGCTTGTACAACCTTATCAGTCACTTCATAAGCGCTCATCTCAGGTTGTAAATCATAGGTTGCTACTTGAGGTGATTTTACAAGGACACGGTCCTCGCCTTCAAATGGTTCCTCTTTACCGCCGTTGAAGAAATACGTCACATGGGCATATTTCTCTGTTTCAGCAATACGCAATTGACGATAGCCACCTACACTGAGTACTTCACCCAATGTTTCTGACAAGATGTCTTTTTCGTACACAATATGTACTGGCAATCCATCTTCATATTTGGTCATAGTCGCCATATACAAGGATAATGGTTCACGGTTAAAGCCATCAAATTCTGGCAACACTAAAGCTTTTGTAAGTTCACGCCCACGGTCTGGACGGAAGTTACAGAAGATAACAGCGTCGCCATTCTTGATAGTTCCTTCAGCGTCAATCACTGTAGGAAGTACAAACTCATCAGCTGCATCCTTATCATAGGATTGTTGTACCGCTTCACAAGCTGATGCGGCGCTTTCACCTTGACCATGTACAATCGCATTGTAAGCAAGTTCCACACGGTCCCAACGATTATCTCGATCCATTGCATAATAGCGACCACTTACGGTGGCAATTTTACCACAATTAAGCTCTGCCATATATGCTTCTAAATCTTTGATATAACCTTGTGCACATTGAGGTGCTACATCACGCCCGTCAAGCAATGCATGTACATATACATGTTCAATACCATTATCATGTGCACCCTTGATAACTGCTTTAATATGTTCTAAGGAACAATGTACATTACCATCAGATACTAAACCAATAACGTGTAAGCTTTGTTTTTTTGCTTCATCATATAGTTCACGCATGACAGGACGATTATAAAACTCGCCAGATTCAACGTCTTTAGTAATACGAGTCAAATCTTGGTACACAATGCGACCAGAGCCAAGGTTTAAATGGCCAACCTCAGAATTCCCCATTTGGCCTTCTGGCAGGCCTACCGCTAGTCCTGATGCTTCTAATTTTGTATGGGGATACATATCCCATAATTGATTAAAACAGTGCGGCTTCGCCTGTACCACAGCATTGGTTGTATCTGATTGATCTCCCATGCCAAAGCCATCTAAGATGACTAGCATTACGGGAGCCTTTAATTTAGCCATTTTTAACCTCATATTAAGCGCCTATTTGATTCGCCGCTTTAATAATATCAATAAATTCATCAACTACTAAAGATGCACCACCTACGAGTGCCCCATCAATATTAGGTTCTCCTAAGATTTCGAGAGCATTTTCAGATTTAACACTACCACCGTATTGGATACGTACAGCATCAGCAGTCTCATCATCGTATAAAGAGCGTATGTAATCGCGAATTTCTTTACATACTTCTTCAGCTTGATCAGCAGTTGCTGTTTTCCCTGTACCGATAGCCCAAATTGGTTCGTACGCAACAATCAATTGGCTAACTTGTTCTTTTGGAATATCAACCAAAGCACCTTTAAGTTGAGATGTAATCCAGTCAAGAGTATGACCGGACTCACGTTGTTCTAAACTTTCACCAACACAGACAATAGGTGTCAAATTATGGTGAAATGCACTTTTAATTTTTGCATTTACAGTCTCATCTGTTTCACCATAATATTCACGGCGTTCAGAGTGACCAATGATAACATAATTGACGCCTACCTCTGTAAGCATAAGAGGTGAAATTTCACCAGTGAATGCACCAGCATCATGATAATCCATGGTTTGTGCGCCTACTGCAATAGCTGTATCGCGTGTTAATGCTACAGCACGTTCAATAGCTGTGAAAGGCGGGCAAACAACTACATCACAGGATAATTCCATATCTTGTAACACGCTGTTAAACGCTTCGATCAGGATAGATCCAGACGCAATGGTGCCATTCATTTTCCAATTTCCTGCAATAATGGGTTTTCTCATATTATGCCTCAGACAATGCAGCAATACCTGGTAGGATTTTACCTTCTAAGAATTCCAAGGATGCGCCACCACCTGTGGAGATATGGCTAATCTTGTCTGCTAAGCCACTTTTTTCAATAGCCGCTACAGAGTCACCACCGCCAACGATAGTCATCGCATCGGATTCAGCTACAGCTTTTGCTACCGCATTTGTACCAGCTGCAAAGTTTTCCATTTCAAATACGCCCATAGGACCATTCCAAATAATAGTCTTCATTGGCGCCAATGCTTCTACATATAGCTCACGTGTTTTAGGGCCGATATCTAGAACCATCCAACCATCTTCAATATTTTCAACGTCAACGATTTTAGTATTAGCATCATTGCTGAAAGCATCAGCTACTACAGCATCGATTGGAGTCAATAATTTAGCCCCTGCTACACGTGCTTCCATAACAAGATCTGTAGCGATAGCTTCTTGGCCTTCTTCGAATAAGGAGCTACCAATGTTACAGCCTTGTGCTTTAATGAAAGCGTTAGCCATACCGCCGCCGATAATCATGACATCAACTTTAGGTAATAAATTAGAAATTACAGAAATTTTATCTGTTACCTTAGCACCACCGATGATAGCTGCCATAGGTGTTTTAGGATGTACAACCGCTGCACTTAATGCTTCAATTTCTTTTTTGAGCAAGAAGCCTGCTGCCATCGGAATATAATCAGCAATACCAACTACGGACGCTGCATTACGGTGAGAAACACCAAACGCATCGTTGATGGCTACATCAGCAAGAGATGCTAATTGTTTAGCAAACTCAGGATCATTTTTAGTTTCTTCATTGTGGTAACGCAAGTTTTCAAGCATCAATACATCGCCAGGTTGTAATGCTTTTACAGCTTCTTCAACCTTAGGGCCAATGCAGTCATCTACGAATGCTACTGGTTTATTGATAAGCTCAGATAAATGTTTTGCACATGGTGCTAAAGACATTTCCGGTTTGCGTTCCCCTTTTGGACGACCAAAATGAGAAGCAAGAATAACCTTTGCCCCTTTTTCAATTAAATAATTGATAGTAGGTAAGGCACTACGAATACGAGTGTCATCAGTGATGACACCGTCTTTCATAGGAACATTAAAATCAACACGAACAAATACTGTTTTGTTGTCTACTTGTAAACCATCGATTGTTAGTTTCATCAAAGCCTCCCGGATTATAAGCCTTTGCTTGCTACGAATGCTGCCATATCGATAAGACGTTCGGAGTAACCCCATTCGTTATCATACCAAGAAACAACTTTTACCATGTTGCCATCCATAACCATTGTTAAATCAGCATCAACAATGGAGCTGCGAGGATCAGAGCTGAAATCACAAGATACCAATGGTACATCGGATACACCAAGAATACCTTTTAATTCGCCAGCTGCTGCTTTGCGGAATGCTTCGTTGATTTCTTCTTTAGTAGCTGGTTTTTCAAGTTCGCAAACAAGATCTGTAGCAGATACGTCCGGAGTAGGAACGCGCAATGCGAAACCGTCTAATTTACCTTTTAATTGAGGCAATACTTTTGCAACCGCTTTGGCTGCACCAGTTGTTGTAGGAATGATAGACATTGCTGCTGCACGAGCACGACGAGGGTCTTTATGACGTGCATCAAGAATTTTTTGGTCATTTGTATAGGAATGAATTGTAGTCATCATACCGCGTTTGATACCGAATTCATCGCATAAAACTTTAGCAAATGGAGCCAAGCAGTTTGTTGTACAAGATGCATTAGAGATAATGTGATGTTTTGCAGGATCGTACATATCTTGGTTAACGCCCATAACCATAGTTAAATCTTCGTTTTTACCAGGTGCAGAAATCAACACTTTTTTAACAGTAGGTTGATTCAAATGAACCTTTGCTTCTTCTGCATCACGGTATTTACCAGTACATTCCATAACGATTTCAACGCCTTCTTCAGACCAAGGCAATTTAGAAGCATCGCGATCATGGAATACGCGGATTTTTTTACCATCAACATAGATATTGTCATCATCAAATGTTACTTCATTAGGGATTGTGCCATGAACAGAGTCATATTTTAACAATAATGCAGTACCTTCATTATCGCCAGTAGCATTGATTGCTACAACTTCTACGTCAGGATTATTAATCGCTGCACGTACTACACATTTACCAATACGACCAAAACCGTTAATACCAACTTTTACTGCCATTGTTAGATCCTCCTAATAACAAAAATATTCTAACAAAATATTTAACTACTAACTTCATTTATAATGCTGAAATTTGTAACAATTGACGCATGCCTTCTGCAGCTTGCTCATCGATGATTAGTATGCCTTTTTGACAAGCTCTCATAACACCTATAATGGCACTCGATTTATCTTGTCCACCAGCCACAGCAATCACATTGGGAATTTTTGCAACATCAGGAAGAGATAAACCAATATTATTAGTGGAATAAATCAACTTACCATCTATATCGCAATATTGACCAAGAGCTTCGCCAACAGCATGATTATCTACTAACTGCTTACGCACATCATCAGCTATATGGCGTTGATCCGCCATTCTCATAGCTGTACCAATACCAAACAAGAGTACGTCAGTCCTACTAATAAGATCACCAATTTCCTTGATTTGAGGTTCGCAAGTCATGAGCATATGCAATGAGTCTTGTGAAAGTCCATCAGGCAAATGGAGCATTTTATAGGTACCGCGAAGCCGTTCAGCAAGTACCGAAGCAATTACGTTAGCTTGATATTCTACAACCTCACCAACGCCACCACGGGCCGGTACAACAATAGGATTAAATGGTAATACAGGCATTTCCTCAGCTACTGCAGCCATTGTACTACCACCACTGATGGCAACTACAGAGTCCGGTTCTAATAATTCCTGTAATAACTTTGCTGCTGCAAAGCCTAGTTTTTTTACCATCAACGTTCCTTCTGTAGGAGTGATGATAACCCTATCGATATGAAGTGCTTCAGTCAATCGATGTTCTAGCTCGTTAATACGATCTAATTCATTTAAAAAATTTCGCAACTTTGGAACAATTGCATGTCCCTCATCAGTGAGAAAAATCCCTGGTTTATAAATGTCTACAAGACCATTAGCACGCATTAGCTCAATATGACTTCTTACAGTTCGCTCTGGAAGGTCCGTTGCAGTAGCTAATGTTCTACGGCCTATAGGCTCTTCATAAACTAGGTGGTTTAATATTTTGTATCGCTCCTTTAATACACTAACGATTTCAGGAACAATACGTTCACATATCATTAGAAACTCGTTCATCGGGTCCCTCCTTTACCCGTTGGGATTGTATGAATCGTTTTTCGTCCCATGTGAACAAAATTCGTCCCACCTAAAATAAAAAAATACTTTTACATTTGTATTGTATACCCTATGTAAATTTTATTCAAGACTTTATACGTAGAAAACGACATAATTTAGGGATTTTATACAGCTTTGTACCTAAATTATGTCGTTTGTATATGTTTATTTTATTTTGTACCGAAGATACGGTCACCAGCATCGCCTAAGCCAGGCAAAATGTAACCATGATCATTGAGTTTTTCATCAAGGGCTGCTACGTAAATAGGAACTTCAGGATGTTCTTTATTTACTGCTTCTACACCTTCAGGAGCTGCAACAAGACACATTAATTTGATGTTTTTCGCACCTTTTTCTTTTAGCAAGGTAATAGCTGCTGCCGCACTACCACCAGTAGCGAGCATTGGGTCTGTTACGATGAAGTCGCGTTCACCTACGTCAGAAGGTAACTTGCAGTAGTATTCTACTGGTTTTAATGTTTCTGGATCACGATATAAGCCGATATGACCAACCTTTGCAGTTGGAATCAAGTTAAGCATACCATTTACCATGCCTAGACCAGCACGAAGAATTGGAATAATACCCAGTTTTTTACCTGCAATACGTTTGCCAGTCATTTTAGTTAAAGGTGTTTGAACCTCTACATCCTCTAATGGTAAGCTACGTGTAATTTCATAGCCCATCAACATCGTAATTTCATCCAGTAATTGTCTGAAATCTTTAGAGCCTGTTTCTACATCACGCATCAATGTAACTTTGTGTTGAATCAATGGATGTGTCATAACATTAACTTTCATGACTGTCCTCCTATAATACAATATACGTACCCTATTGGTATCCATATAACTTTCATAATTACTCTATCACAGAATCATAAATCATGCCATAAAAATATTAAAAGGGATGTGATAATACACATCCCTTTTATTGTATTTAAGCCTTATGTAAGTCTAATGGATTAATCCAAAGATTAGTACAATGGATACGCTTCACAAAGCGCTGCTACGCGTTTGCTTGCTTCTTCATGAACTGCTTTATCTTCAGGATTTTTAAGTACAGTTGCAATGATATCTGCAATTTCTTCCATATCTTTTACTTGTAAGCCACGTGTTGTAAGCGCTGGTGTACCAAGACGGATACCGCTTGTTACAAATGGGCTAGCAGGATCGAATGGAATTGTATTTTTATTACATGTAATACCTACTTCATCAAGTAAATGTTCTGCTTCTTTACCTGTTAAACCAGTATTGCGTACGTCTACAAGCATAACGTGAGTATCTGTACCACCAGAAACGATTGTTAAACCTTTTTCTTGCAATGCAGCAGCCAATGCTTTTGCATTATCGATAACTTGTTGTGCATATACTTTGAACTCTGGTTGTAATGCTTCACCAAATGCAACAGCTTTAGCAGCGATAACATGCATCAATGGGCCACCTTGAATACCAGGGAAGATTGCTTTATCGATTGCTTTAGCATATTTTTCTTTGCAAAGAATCATGCCACCACGAGGGCCACGCAATGTTTTATGAGTTGTAGTAGTAACGATATCAGCATATTCTACTGGGTTTGGATGTAAACCTGCTGCTACAAGACCAGCAAAGTGAGCCATATCTACCATGAAAATAGCATCAACTTCATGAGCTACATCAGCCATTTTTTTGAAGTCGATTTGACGGCTATAAGCACTACCACCAGCAATAATCAATTTAGGTTTAGCTTCTAATACGATTTTACGGAACTCATCATAATCAATTTGTTGAGTTTCTGCATCTACACCGTAAGGTACTACATTAAAATATGTACCAGATACGTTAACAGGAGAACCATGTGTTAAGTGACCACCATGGGATAAGTTCATACCCACAATAGTGTCGCCTGGTTGTAGTAATGCGAAATACACGCCAAAGTTTGCTTGAGAACCAGAGTGAGGTTGTACGTTTGCATGTTCTGCACCGAACAAGCGTTTTGCACGTTCAATAGCTAATGTTTCGATAACATCAACATTTTCACAACCGCCATAATAACGTTTACCAGGATACCCTTCTGCATATTTGTTAGTCAATACGCTACCTTGAGCTTCCATTACTGCTTGAGAAACAAAGTTTTCAGAAGCGATCATTTCTAATTTATCGCGTTGGCGTGCTAATTCTTGATTGATAACAGCTTGAATATTAGGGTCTTGTTTTTCTAAGAAACTCATGAGTATCCTCCTCGTGCAAAACGAATATATATAGGTAATGATGTATTACTTCTCTAGTGCTTTAATTTTCTCTACACGGCGTGCGTGACGACCACCTTCGAACTCTGTTTCCATAAAGATGGCTACAATATCGTTAGCTAGGCCAGGACCAATAACGCGTTCCCCCATTGTGAGAATATTAGCGTCATTATGTTCACGACATGCATGAGCAGAGAATGTATCATGACAAAGAGCAGCGCGAATACCAGCAATCTTATTTGCTGCAATACCGATACCAATACCAGTACCACAAATCAAAATACCTCGGTCTGCTTGCCCAGATACGACTGCATTTGCCACAGGTACAGCAATATCAGGATAATCGCAAGAATCAGCTGTATGACAGCCAAAATCCTCTACTTCATGTCCCAATGCATTTAATAATTCCTTAACGGATGCTTTTAAATGTAATCCGCCATGATCACAACCGATTGCAACTTTCATAATTTCATCTCCTACGCCTTCTGAGGCACTGATGTAAGACCGGCCTCTACTAAGTGATAAATTTGTTCCGCACATTGATTATATACGGTTTGATCAGATCCATATGGGTCCGTAACATCACCATCTTGACCACCCCACTCGGAAATCGTTTTGATTTTACCTTCCTCAAACGGGAATTGGCGAAGTAGTACAGATTTGTGATCTTTCGTCATACCAATGATAAGATCTGCTGCATTCACGAGTTCCATCGTCAATGGTCTCGATTCATGATCAGAAATATCTGCAATGGAACGGATAGCTTCAACGGCTTGTTCAGTTGGCTTTGCTCCATAGGCGGCAAATAGACCCGCTGATACAGTCGTCACATCCTTATGTTGCTCCGCTGCAAGGGCCCGTGTAATACCTTCAGCCATAGGGCTACGGCAAGTATTACCGGTGCACACAAATAAAATATTCATAATAACATCCTTACTTAATCACATTTTGTGATTACTTTATACATTATAGCAAATTCATCCAATATGTAAAGACATATTTCTATTATCAGTGGACATTTTTATGCTAGTAAATTTACTTATAAATGATATGGTGACTAGATGCCTTTTCCATACGATTCATAATAGCAACGCCAAAACCAGCATCATTAACACCTTCTGCTAAGATTAAGGTAACATGATTTTCGTTAAAATGTAATAGGCTTTTGTAAAAATCATGGCCTAATGATAAGGCATCACCATAATGACCAAAACAATGACACATAAAGCGTGTATCCCCTTTAATCAGATCATACGTTTCATGACTGACCAAACAACCGATAGGACCTTCTATACCTTCTGAAAGCTCCTTAAACGTAGATGCTATGACCTCTGGATTACCTACAACAACTGTCATAGGTGCATCAGGCGCATAATGCGTATACTTCATACCAGGAGCCTTAGGCTTAGTGGTAGCATTAACTAGAGCAGTATCATACTCAACAGTAGCCACAACATTTTCAAGTTGAGCTTTTGTAATTCCGCCCGGTCTCAATATAATGACCTTATCATCATGTACTTCCACTACAGTTGACTCTACACCAATCGTACATGGACCAGCATCTAAAATGTAGGAAATACGGCCATTCATATCATGGTAAACATCTTGTGCCGTTGTAGGACTTGGACGACCAGATATATTTGCACTAGGAGCCGCTACAGGTACACCAGCGCGTTCTAATAATGCACGGCATACCTTATGATCAGGGCAACGCAATGCCACGCGAGGTAATCCACCAGTAGCACGATCTGGCACTAAATCAGATTTAGGCAATGTAATCGTTAATGGCCCTGGCCAAAACGTATCCATTAATAGTTGTGCTGTATTTGAAACCTCTGTTACCAAAGGTTTTATACTTTCACTATTAGGAACATGTAAAATCAATGGATTATCTGAAGGACGACCTTTGGCAGCATAGATTTTATCCATCGCCTCTGGATCAAGTCCATTAGCACCGAGTCCATATACAGTTTCTGTGGGAATGGACACCAATTCACCATTACGCAATGCACTGGCAAGCATATCTAGTTCTTGTTCTGATGGATTTGTAATAATTTGAGTATCCATATTATCCCTCATATACTGCGGTTACAACACGGTTATTACCACCAAGATCAGCGATACACTGAATGTTGGAGTAATGACCAGCTTCTTTTAATAAAGCCTTTACCTCTTCTGCTTGATCGTAACCTATTTCAAAGGCTATACGACCTTGTGGTTTTAAATATGTGCCGCACTCTTTAGCTAAAATACGATAGAATTCTAATCCATCTTCACCACCAAACAAGGCAATTTGAGGCTCATTTAATACATCCTGAGATAATAATTTAGCATCCCCTGTACGGATATATGGTGGATTCGATACGATGAGGTCAAACTTTTCAGCATTACCATCTAAGGCAGAAAACATATCAGACTCTAACAATTGAACACGATCATTTAAGCTAAATCTTTCACTATTTTCCTCAGCCACTGTCAAGGCATCCGTAGATATTTCAAGACCTACACCACACGCATTCGGCAAATAGTGTAATAGACTGAGTAATATCGTACCAGGGCCCGTACATACATCAAGAATACGTACCTCACTATCTTTTGCGTACGTACCTAATACATGCTCAATTAAGGTTTCTGTATCAGGTCGTGGAATCAACACCTTATCATTAACCTTAAAGGTCAATCCCATAAAGTCCTTTTCCCCAATTATGGCCGCTACACAATGCCCCTTAGCCCGTTCTTGAACGAGTGGTCTAAAGGCATCTAGTTCCTCTTGAATAAGCGGTTGGTCATAATGGGTATATAGATAAATACGATCCTTGCCTAAAACGTGAGAAAGCAGTACTTCCCCATCAAGTCGAGGTGTATCCATCTCCTTGTTTTGAAAGTACTGCTCTGTCCACTGGAGAATACGACCGATTGTCCAAATCTCCTTATACATTTGTATTAGCCTCCTGCATTTTTGCCGCTTGGTCAGCAGCATTTAAGGCTTGAATGATTTCATCTAAATCGCCATTTAAAATAGCATCTAATTTATACAATGTTAAATTAATACGATGGTCTGTTACGCGGCCTTGAGGGTAGTTATAAGTACGAATACGTTCACTACGGTCACCAGTACCAACTTGGCTCTTACGGTCTGCTGCCATGCTAGAAATAGCCTCTTGTTCAGCTTGGTCTTGCAATTTAGCACGCAATACACGCATAGCTTTTTCACGGTTTTGTAATTGAGAACGTTGGTCTTGGCATGCCACAACAATACCAGAAGGTAAGTGTGTAATACGAACAGCAGACTCAGTCTTATTGATATGCTGACCGCCCGCACCACTAGCACGATATGTGTCGATTTTTAAGTCTTTTTCATTAACTTCAATATCAACATCTTCCATCTCTGGTAATACGGCTACTGTAACGGTAGATGTATGCACACGGCCCTGTGTTTCTGTAGCAGGTACACGTTGTACGCGATGTACACCAGATTCAAATTTCATCTTAGAATATACATTTTCACCATCTACAGAGAAAATAACCTCTTTAAAGCCACCTAATTCAGGCTCATTGGCATCGATAATCTCACAACGCCAGCCTTGGCTTTCCGCATATTTTGTGTACATACGGAACAAATCGCCTGCGAATAATGCCGCTTCATCGCCGCCAGCACCACCGCGAATTTCGATAATGATGTTCTTATCATCATTAGGGTCTTTAGGCAATAAAAGAATTTGCAACTTCTCTTCTAATCCCTCTTTTTGAGGTTTTAGATCTTTCAATTCCTCTTGTGCCATTTCGCGGAATTCTTCATCCATGGATTTATCTTCAATAACTTCCATAGCTTCATCAATACCAGCTAATACTTTTTTATAAGTACGGAATGTTTCCACTGTTTCAGATAATTGAGCATGTTGACGTGTTAATTTACGCCACTCATCTTGGCGCGCAATCACTTCAGGGTCACTGATGCGCTGCTCCAGGTCCATAAATTTATCTTCAATAACTTGTAATTTATCTACTAGCATGTTTATTCCTCTTCATAAGCATCACTCTCAGGAGGGCGAACCTCTTCAAGAGCACGTATAGCTACTTCAATTTGATCATCTTCTGGTTCACGTGTGGTCATGTATTGTAATGCAAGACCAGGTTTAATAAGAGCTTGCACAAAGGAATGCTCACTACGACCAGCAAGACGAATAACCTCGTACGCAATACCTGCCACTACTGGCATAAGAAGTACGCGGCTTACGATACGTTCTAACAAATTAGGCCAACCTAAAAAGGCAAATACAAAGATACTTACAACCATAACGATAAGTAAGAAATTTGTGCCACATCGCGGATGTAAGCGACTTTGTTTGCGAACGTTTTCTACAGTGAGAGGCAAGTCTAATTCATAAGTATGAATCGTTTTATGCTCTGCCCCATGATATTGGAAAACTCGTTGAATATCCTTTGTAAGTCCAATCCCCCAAATATAGAGTAGGAAAAGGACTAAACGAATGACACCTTCAATGAGATTTAATACAACATGATTATCCTGTACACCAGGAATAAATTTCACGATAAATGTAGGCAATGCCAAAAATACAGCTATCGCAAAGATGGTGGAAATAACCATAGTAATGGCAATTTCACTATTAGACATTTCTTCCTCTTCATCACCAGCGGCCTTAGCAGAGAAGGACAAGGCCTTCATACCAATTACGAGGGATTCATAAAGAGCTACACAGCCCCGAAGAAATGGTTTTTTCAAAATTGGATATGTGTCAGCAATAGATTTTGTAGGCTCTTTTTGAACTACAATGGTTCCCGCTGGCTCTCGTACAGCTGTTGCTGTAACGCCAGGGCCCCTCATCATGACACCTTCGATCACAGCTTGTCCACCGACAAACTTTTTAATACGTTCTGTGTTCACAAGAGCTCCTCTCATAAACAAATAGAGGCAGAGCTCATAGCCCTGCCCATAGATGCTACATTACATGACAAATTATTTGCCGTAACGTTTGTTAAATTGTTCAATACGACCACGAGCTTGAGCTGCGCGTTGTTGACCAGTGAAGAACGGATGGCATTTGGAGCAAACGTCTACACGAAGGTCTTCTTTTACAGAGCCAGTTTTGAATGTGTTGCCACAACCGCAAGTTACTGTAGCTTCTTTATAGTCTGGATGAATACCTTGTTTCATTCTATACACCTCTTTCCGACAATCAATATTATTCTTATAGATTATAGCATGACACTTGTACAAATGCAAGTTGTCAATACTATTCCTTGGATGCTTGTTTTTCTTCAATAGACTCAGCTAGAATGGTCTCTAAGTCACTTTCATTAAGGATATCACGCAATGCGATGAGCTCCTCTAAAGAAAGGGTAATCCCCTTTTTCATGCTTGTATATTCACTATCCCAAGCGCGAAGGTCAAACTTAGGATTATATTTGCCCCAGCTAGTACATGTTAATTGTTTTTTCCAACCGTCTTTATCTTCAGATAAAGTACCGATAACTTTGAAGATTTCAAAATTAATAACTGCCATGAGTCAGTCCTCCTTTCTTACACATCTGTGTAGTATGGTTCATACCTACTATATTTAGT
>NZ_DXLG01000059.1 GCF_019414865.1 Veillonella sp. | reverse complement strand
GTATACGGATATCCCATTGTATATAAAACTGTTAAGACGGCAAGTGCCGAAAAAACAAAAATCGGTAAGTACTATTTTAAGAGTTAGGCAAGTGTCTATTTAATCTAAGAATAAGTTTTCTTACTAAGGCGAAGTCGCACACGAAAATTGTAGAATAAGTATTCTATTATTTGAATTCACAACCAAGTGGTTATGAATATATAAGTTAAGTAACAAATTTGAAAATTATCGTAAGTACAAAGGAGTATTAAAATGGCAGAATTAAAAGGTTCTAACACTGAAAAAAATCTTCAAGCAGCATTCGCTGGCGAATCCCAAGCATTCCAAAAATATACTTTCTACGCAGCAGCAGCTCGTAAAGCTGGCATGAACGAAATCGCTGATTATTTCGAAGAAACAGCTCACAACGAATCCGCACATGCTAAATTGTGGTTCAAAGCTCTTCATGGTGGCGACGTATCTTCCGATATCGAAGCTAACCTTCGTGATGCAGCAGCTGGTGAAAACTACGAACACACTACAATGTACAAAGATTTCGCTGACGAAGCTGAAAAAGAAGGCTTTGCAAAAATCGCTTACCAAATGCGCGAAGTTGGTAAAATCGAAGCTCGTCATGAAGCTCGTTACCTTGCATTAGCAGCTCGAGTATCTGGTAACAAAGTATTCACTAACGACGAACCAGTAGCTTGGATCTGCGCTAACTGTGGCTATGTACACATTGGTGAAGAAGCTCCTAAAGTTTGCCCAGTATGTGCTCACCCACAAGCTTTCTTCCAACGTTTGGTTGAATCCTTCTAATCTGTAAGTACGACACTAACTAAACTAACAACCTGTAAGTACAGATTTAAATTAAACACACCTGTAAGTACAATATAATCTTACAGTAAGTACTAACAACTTCCTTAACAAAAAGACGATGACTTAGGTCATCGTCTTTTTTTGTGTTCTATTCGCTATTAAGGTTATATTTTGGTTGTGTTTTATTTGATTATATTCCCTGTTTATATTGCTAATAGAGCGTAATAATCCATAAATTATCTTATAGTAATAGCAACTATTTAGTACTATCCACTAAATGCTTAAACTGTTGTACCGCCTCATAAGGGTTATCTGCATGAGCAATAGCAGATATGATGGCAACACCACAGGCTCCTGCTTCTAGTATAGGCTTCGCATTGTCTAAAGTTATTCCCCCAATACCAACACATGGTAAGGTCAAGCCTTCTGCTTGTAGTTCAGCGACACGCTCCGGTCCACATGGCTCTTGTGCATCAGGCTTACTACTTGTAGCATACATTGGTCCTACACCTACACAGTCAGCATAGATTATATCAGTCTTATGAAGTTCCTCTACGGAGTGAATGGAGATGCCAACCACCTTATGGCCTACAAGATTATGCACCTCTTCTAGACGCATATCTTCTTGACCTACATGTACACCATCAGCATTAACAGCCATCGCTAAGTCTACATCATCATTGATAACATAGAGTACATTATACTTTGCACAGATTTGTTTTAATTGTTGGGCTAACTCTAGTTTCTGTTGCCCCACTAAGGTACCTGCGCCCTTTTCTCTAAATTGAAAACAAGTCACACCACCTCGACAAGCGTCCTCTACGATAGAGAGCAAACGATGTTCATTCAGTTCCACATCTTGCGTACCACTGATGAAATATACTTCTAATTGATCCGGCACAACTACAGGGCGTATATGATTTTCAGACATAAGCACCGCATCATCAAGTGTATATAATCTATCCATAAAGGCTACACTAAAGCTACCAGGTTTTACGCCACTTACCTGTACTGCACTTTCACCGGCTAAACCATAGTAAGCCAATGCATAGGCGAGAAACTCACCGATAGATAGTCTGTTTTTATATGGATAATAAGCGCTAAAGAAAGCCGCCAAAACAGCTCCTAATAGACAGCCCGTGCCCGTTACAGCCGTCATAATAGGGTGTCCGTGTGGCACTGCAAATACCCGAGTTCCATCGGAAACATAATCCTCTTCACCAGTAGCTACAACAGGGCAGTTGATAAGGCGCGCTAGACGATATGCGATAATAGCACTATCCTCGACCTGTCCTCCATCTACACCTTTACCGGTAGTGGATGTATTTGCCTGATTATTAGGACTTAAAGCATCGTAGATAGCTTTAATTTCACTTTGATTACCTCGTACTAATGAGATATCACCAGTCTTAATCAAATCTAACACCACAGATAAACGATAAGCCCCCGCATGACACCCCACTGGATCTAAAACGATAGGAACCTCATGTTTCTTCGCCAGTGCTATGGCATCTTTGTAGTAACTAACCTTGTCTGGTGTAAGAGTACCAATATTGATGAGTAGTGCCGATGCATGGACGATGAGGTCTTTCAAATCTTCACTGCACTCACTCATCACCGGTGATGCGCCAATGGCGAGCAAACCATTAGCCGTAAAGGTCCGCACCACATCATTGGTAATACAAATAACGAGAGGGTTTCTCTGGCGCAAGATTTCTAATATATTGAGTTCAGGCCAAATTTGGCCATTCATATATGGATTTTCATAGGTCATATCACTATCTCCTCTCGTCATTTTTCAAGAGCTCATCCATCGTTTCAGGTCCATTAGATAACAGGCCATAAGCCATATGATTAACGGGACCACAGCCATTTCCCAGCCCAGGATTATGCTTAATGGCAAGTGCAATATAGTCCTTGGCAATACCAATGGCATCCATTACGTCACGGCCCTTTGCAAGCTCCGCCGTAATCACTGCAGAGAAGGTACAGCCCGTTCCATGAGTATGTACCGTATCATATTTAGGGCTTGTCCAAGTACGGACGCTACCATCTTTAGTGAAAGCATAATCCGTTGCATCTTCGCCGATGTGACCGCCTTTAATGATAACTACTTGAGGCCCTAAGTCCTGTAAAATTCGATTGGCCGCCGTTGTTATGTCACTTTCACAATTAATAGACATGTCCGCTAAGACCTCAGCCTCGCTGCGGTTAGGTGTAATCACTGTAGCCGTCGGAATAAGTTTAGATTTTAAGAAATTTACCGCTTCATCTGATACGAGTCGGTCACCGCTAGTGGCAATCATAACGGGATCCATTACATAAGGAATTTGTTTACTCACATAAGGATAGATGAGATCCATCATCTCCGGCAAGGCAATCATGCCCGTCTTAACGGCTTGAGGTTCAATGTCAGAATATACATCGTGTAATTGTCGGTCAATACTCTCTAGCGACAGATGTTCTACATGATGTACGCCCGTCGTATTTTGGGCTACCACAGAGGTAACAACAGCCATGCCGTATACGTGACGACTTTGGAAGGATTTCAAATCGGCCATAATACCGGCGCCACCGCTAGGATCAGTACCAGCAATTGTCAATGCAGTATGTAGTTTCATTATGCCTCCTTATGTAATAGATGACGACGAGATAAGATTTGTAATACTATGAAACCAATGCAAGCACCTGTTATAGAGCTCATGGCGAAGGATGTAATCAAGGTCAACAATGCCAAAGGTTTACCTAACAAGAAATTGGCTATAGGATAACTCACAAGAGCACCGATAAGGCCGGTACCAATGATTTCGCCTAGCGCCGCCGCCCAGATGGCGTTATATTTTTTATACAAATACGCAGATAACCAAGCGCCAATCATGCTGCCTGGAAAGGCTAAAGGAGAACCTAGTGCCAATACATTGCGTAAACAAGATGTACTAAAGGCAGCACCTACGGAAAATCTTGCCCCCACCACAACGGCTAAGATAACATTAATCATATGTTGAAATGGAAAAATACGAGCCGGCCCAACAGGAATAGATGTTGTAGATAACACTACGCCTAAGGCCACACATATGCTAGCAATAATTAGTTTTTTCATAATACCTCCAAACATATAAAAACAAGACCACTTCAAATGGAATGGTCTCGTAATAGTTTAGTATTATGTTTCACTCCACTTCCCTACGCCAGTATTATCTGGATCAGGTCTAGGGTTTTGAATGGTCAATCTCAGCAAAAGCACCCCTAGTGGCAATATATTTTTATACTCTAGTTATAACATTATTATACAATCTATGCAACAAAAGAATTGACGGTTTCCTATTATCCGCATATAATGAAGCCATAACGGGGTGCTCACAAGAGTGGGCTGAGAGTAAGCTATCGCTTTAACCCATAACCTGATTTGGATAATGCCAACGTAGGGAACATAGAGGATTAATAGCCGAGTTCCTTTTTGGGACTCGGCTTTTTCTATGACTTCCAGGCAAGGAGGACGTATGAAAGATACATACATTACACAACCACAGTTCGCCATGATATGGTTTGGCGCCGCTCTATCTATAGCGGAAATTATGACAGGAACTTATTTGGCACCCTTAGGGCTCACCCAAGGTCTATATGCCATCATACTAGGGCATATCATCGGCGGTATATTGCTCTTTGGAGCGGGCCTCATCGGTGGACGTTTACGGCAAGGCAGTATGAATACTACCGCTTTCAGCTTTGGACCACTAGGAGCTAAAGGCTTTGCCTTTTTAAATATGCTTCAACTTATCGGCTGGACTAGCATCATGATCTACGATGCTATGCTAGCCTTACAAGAGCTAGCACCTCTATCCCCTATGATTTGGACGATAGCTATTGGAGCACTTGTCATCCTATGGCTTTTCATCGGCCTCCACAATACGGGCTATATTCAAGCCATCGTATCTGTTCTATTGCTAGGACTCACCCTCTACATGGGCGCTCACATGATATCGCAGTGGCCTAGTGAGGCTAGCCTTCTAACTAGCGGAAATATGAGTTTCATCGCTGCCCTTGAATTATCTATTGCCATGCCACTATCTTGGCTACCTCTCATCAGTGATTATACCCGAGAAAGTAAAAAACCTTTCTCCGCATCACTTACAAGTGCTACAGTCTACACTGTAACAAGTATCGTTATGTACACCTTAGGTCTTAGTGCCGCAATCTTTGGCGGTGGCGACTCCATCATTACTATCATGATGAATGCAGGACTTGGCATTGCGGGCCTCATCGTTATCATCTTCTCTACCGTTACTACAACCTTTATGGACGCTTACTCTGCAGGCGTATCTAGTACAACTATCTATAATGGTGCCTCTAGTAAAGGTATCGCCGTCATCGTTACTATTGTGGGCACTATTGCAGCTATTCTCTATCCAATGGATGATATTACAGACTTCCTATACCTCATCGGCTCTGTATTTGCGCCGATGATTGCCATCTTATTGGCGGACTACTTTATCAATCGCCAACAAGTACAAACACTTTCAGCCTATCTCGTACGAGGACTAATCTGGGCGGTATCCGTTGGTTTATACCACTATATGTTACATAGTGAAAGCACAATAGGTTCTACATTACCAGCCTTTACAATGGCATTTGTCGTTACAACTATCGTTGGATTTATAAGTAAAACAGCGCACATATCAACAGAAATTAAGTAGCATTAGCAAGTAACATCTATTATAAACGTACTAATTCAATACTAAAGATTAAAGATAATAGTAAGTACACTGCTATCATTGCTATCAACTATCTAAAAAGAAAACACCTTCACAATCCACTAGTTACTGAACTATACATCTCAAAATTGTGTCCAATTTTTGGCATGTAGTTCATAGGATTATGAAGGTGTTTTATGTATCTCTATTTAATTTTAAAGTATTTTATCACTGTATCAAAACCATATGGTTTAAATGTTTATCATCATTCAGCAATCGTAATAAGCCCGTTTTCACAGGTCCAGTGTCTATCTCCTACGCTTTCTGCTTCGCTTTCATCATGGGTAACCCATACGCAAGGTACATCCCATTCACGGATGATAGATACGAGATCCTCTCGAACCTGTTTACGCAAATTCCAATCTAATGCAGATAATGGCTCATCGAGGAGCAAAATAGTCGGTTTAGAGTAGAGCGCACGACCTAATGCAACCCGTTGTTGCTCACCACCAGATAAGCTACCCGCCTTAGTATGGCGGTATTTTTCTAAACCTAAACGTTGTAATAGCGTATCGCACATCTCAGGTGTACCGCGCTTACTGTAGGTAATATTATTTTCTACGGACAAGTGAGGAAATACGATATTACCTTGTGGCATATAGCCTACTTGACGGTCTTGAGCAGGTACCCAGATTTTTTTATCCCGATCAACCCACGTTGTTTCATCACATTGAATACTGCCAGTTGTGGGTTTTACGAGGCCTGCAATACATTTGATGAACGTACTTTTACCACTACCGGACTGTCCAGTAAGCACAGTAATGCCAGACGGCAGCGCACCATCGGCTTTCACAGTCACAGAAGGTCTAGCTACAGTAAAGGAAAATGTAATCATAGAGCCTCCTAATTATTATCTGTATGGCGGAACAAGGAACCTTTTGTAATAAGGTGAATCCCGCTCAGTAACGCCAATGTAAGAACACAAATATAAATAACTAGCTCAAAGGCATCCATATACTGCCCTGCCTCTACATAGGAGTAGATAGCTAATGGCATAGTACGTGTTACCTTTGGAATATTACCAGCAATCAAGATGGTAGCACCAAATTCGCCCATGGCACGGCAGAACGCTAAAATACTACCTGTTAAAATACCTTTCCATGCGAGCGGTACAGATATGGTAAAGAAAATACGTAGCTCTGAAGCACCTAATGTTCGAGCTACATCCTCCATATTATGATCTACGGACTGCAATGCAGAACGTACCGTTTGATAAAACAGTGGAAATGCAATAACAGAAGAGGCTATGACGGCACCAGAAGCGGCAAAGACGACGCTCATGCCATGAGCTTCAAGCCAAGCCCCAAAGGCATAGCCCGGTGTAAATACCATAAGCAGCGCAAAACCAACGACTACAGGAGGTAGTACTAGAGGCAATGTAATAAGGGCATCAAGAATAGCAATGCCGCCCCATTTACAGCGATTCATCCAGTAGCAAACGGCTAAGCCACTTAGGATAACAATAACGAGAGCAATGCTCGCCACCCATAATGATAACCAAAATGGACTCATGCTATACCCCCTTTCTATTTAATAATGCTGAAATCATATATTTCCAGTTAGGACTAACAATAATATATATATTGTATCATAAGAAAACGCTAGCCATGAGAGCTAGCGTTTTACCCTTATTTAGAAGTGGAGAAACCGTATTTCTCTAATACTTTTTGACCCTCTGGGCTCATTACATATTGGTAGAAATCTTTTGCCAATGCATTGTCATATTTTTTAATGATACCGATTGGATAGATAACTGGATCATGAGAGTCTGCAGGTGTTACTGCGGAAATTTGAACGGCATCACCTGCTGCAATGGCATCCGTTTTGTAAATGAAGCCAGCATCACCAGCACCTTGGCTAACGGAAGCTGTTACGGCTTTTACATCTTTTGCATATACTACATTAGGCTCTACTTGTTCCCAAACGCCTAATTTTGTTAATACTTGTTTACCATAGTTACCAGCTGGCACTGTTTCAGGGTTACCTAATACAATGCGTTTCACAGTAGCAATTTGATCTAACTCAACTTTAGGTTGACCTTTTGGAACTACGAGAACGAGTTCATTTGTAGCGAATGGTTTTACATCACTTACAAGGTCTTTTTCTTGTAACATTTTCATATTTTTTTCGTCAGCAGAGATGAATAAGCTAGCTGGTGCACCTTGTTCAATTTGTTGACGCAATGTGCCAGAACCAGCAAAGTTAATAGCAATTTGATCATCTGCTAAATTATGGCTTTTTTTGTAAGTATCAGCCAGTTCTGTAAGAGCCCCTTTAAGACTGGCAGCAGCTTGTACAGTAATCTTTTCAGATGTACTTGGTTTACCTGTTTCTGCCGGTTTGCTTGCATCGTTACCACAGCCCACTAGAAAAGCAAGCATGAAAACGCTCATTAATACTAATAGAATTCGTTTCATAATTCCTCCTGTGCATCCCTTTGGATTCCACACTGTGAAAGCTATGATTACTAACCGCAGAGACACCATCAAAGAACAAACTAAATATACAATATATTCACATTATACTATACATTTGTTAATTAATATGTATGTAAAAACTCACATTTTTCATATATATTTCTCATGAATATGATAAGTAATCATAATGAATCAATTTTTAAGCCCCAAAACAATACATCCTATGGTATGATAATACTATAAATACTATATAATAATACTCTACTAATTAATGAGAAACTCCAGGTGAGACAATGAATATATTTGAATTAATTGGTCATATATTTATGAATTCTATGATCCCAATCTTCATACTCATCGGCGTAGGATTTATACTAGATAGGAAATTCAAACTTGACCTCTATACATTGAGTAAATTGAATTTCTATATACTACTACCAACCTTTGTATTCAGAGCCATGTATGAAGCAAAATTTACATCTAGCACACTAGAAATTGTATTTTGTGCACTAGTTGTACTCATCCTAAACTCTATACTTTCTGGTGTAGTCGGTAAAATACAAGGTTATGATGTAGCAAAAATTGCAACATTAAAGAACTGCGTCATGTTTAATAACGTTGGAAATATGGGTATTGCTCTTGCTATCTTCGTATTTACGA
Source organism: Veillonella sp. (assembly GCF_019414865.1). GTDB lineage: Bacteria > Bacillota > Negativicutes > Veillonellales > Veillonellaceae > Veillonella. The sequence continues at coordinate 1,171 of NZ_DXLG01000059.1, read as the reverse complement.
ATGTGCCTTATATCATTGATGGAGCAACCCCCTATGCTGACTTAGGCCTCGTTAGCGTTGTATCTATCATGATTATACAAACCATTACAAGTAATACCTATGGTTTCTACCAGGCTGGCGCTGGACGATTGAGCACACGAGATGCCTTAAACGTAGTCTTCCATATGCCAATGGTATACGCTATCCCTCTAGCATTACTTTGTCAACTATTGCCTTTTGATTTACACGGTCTCTTCTTCTTTGCACCTCTCAAGATTTTTGCTAATGCCTTTGTTGGTGTTGCGATGATCGCTTTAGGGGTACAAATTAATAGAACACCATTAAACTTCTTTAAGGCCGATGTTATGCTCGCTACATCCTTACGGCTCATCGTAAGCCCTCTTATCGCAGCAGTTATTACGATACTCTTTATTATGTTCTACGGCCCAATGCATCCAATAGCAGCACAGACTATAGTCATTACCTACAGTGTCCCAACAGCTATTAATATGGCACTCATTGCTATTGAAATGAAGAATAATCCCGAATATGCTACGCAAATCGTTATGGGCACCACAATTCTATCGGCAGTAACTATGCCTCTATTTATTACAATCGCCTATTACCTTTTCCCATTATATTGATACTAGTATACCTATACAAAAAGGAGCCCTTTTAAAGGGCTCCTTTTGTACACTTTAAACAATTATCGTGTTACTTACTGATGAGATACGTGTTCCATACCCATTCTTACGAGACCTTCTACATGATCATCGTTTAGAGAGTAGTATGCAGTTTTTCCTTCCTTGCGATAGGTTACAAGGCGTGCTTGACGTAATACACGTAGTTGGTGTGAAATAGCGGATTGACCCATTCCCATTGTTTCTGCAATATGATTAACACACATTTCATTTTCTAATAATAATTCTACTATTTTAAGGCGCGTAGGATCTCCCAAGATTTTAAACAGTTCTGCTAGCTTTAGCAATGCTTCTTGTTTGCCGCTCATATAATCCCCCATATCTTAAATCACTATTCATGTTTATGTATCATTCTTATATTACTTATGTTCTTACTCATTTGTAACCCCATGGGGCATACATATAAATATTATATCATTTTTATTATATTAAAAAAGAGACTTTGTTTAAACAAAGTCTCTTTTTATATCATATCTATACAGGATATGAAT
>NZ_DXLG01000058.1 GCF_019414865.1 Veillonella sp. | reverse complement strand
TGTTCAATCGTATTGATTGATTACCTATCATTGTTCAGTTTTCAAAGATCTGTTACGTTAGGTTGTTGCCCTAACGACTTGTATAGTATATCAATCTAATCTTAAATCGTCAACCTCTTTTTCAAAGATTTTTTCAACTTATTTTTGATTGATTTTATACATACAATCATAACCAAATACCCTATGAATAGAGATAGAAAACTCACAAACCGAAGTTTGTGAGTTTTAATTTGGTGACTCACCCGCGACTCGAACGCGGGACACCCTGATTAAAAGTCAGGTGCTCTGCCAACTGAGCTAGTGAGTCATGTTGGCAGGGGTGGCTGGGATCGAACCAGCGCATAACGGAGTCAAAGTCCGTTGCCTTACCACTTGGCGACACCCCTACAGTGATTATGATGTGTAGGTTATGGGGTGAGTAGTGGGGATCGAACCCACGCGTAACGGAGCCACAATCCGCCGTGTTAACCGCTTCACCATACCCACCACCTTGTAGGTATCGAAGACGTTGTCTTCGTAACAAAGAGAATTATATCTGTTCTAGAGATTTGTGTCAACACCTTTTTCTCAATTTCATTTAACTTTTACAAATAAAATGAAAAAGTGTGTTATCCCTAATATAAACTCTTTCTCCTCAGAAAAATAAGGAAGCACATCCATAAGTTATACCTTACGAATGGTGCTCCCCTATTATACATATTATTTACTTAGTTGGCAAATAGTTTTTTACAAAATTTGGCAAAGCAAAAGCAGCCTTTTGAATTTCAGCATTATAGTACTTAGTTTCAAAGTTTTGTTCACGATTTGGTGTCCATGTTAATGGGTCAAATGTTTTGGAACCCAATGTGAAGCAATGCATACCTGCAGGATAAATTGGAATAAATGCAGTATACAAACGCGCAATTGGGAAGTGATTATTTACGTAACCAAACACTTTTTCAACAAGCGGTTGATGCAACATAGGAGATTCTGTTTGTTGTACAAATAAGCCATCCTTTTTAAGAGCTTTTAATGTATTCTTATAGAACTCTTCAGTAAATAAACCTTCACCAGGACCGATTGGGTCGGAGCAGTCTACGATAATTACATCATAGTAATCTTCTGCTTCTGCCATGAAACCTATACCATCGCCAATTTTTACAGTTAATTTTGGATTGTTTTCAATCATAGCTTTAGCAATAGTTGGTAAATATTGTTTAGCAAGCTCCACAACTTTACCATCGATTTCAACCATTGTTACTTCTTTTACACAATCATGGCGTACACATTCTCTGGCTACGCCACCATCACCGCCACCGATGATCAATACATGTTCAGGATTTGGATGTAAAAACAATGGAACATGACTCATCATTTCATGGTAGATGAACTCTTCACGCTCAGACGTTTGGAATACACCATCTAATGCGAGCATCGTACCGTACTCTTTAGATTTAAACACTTCAATTTTTTGGAACTCAGATTCACCAGAGTATAATACCTCTTCTGCTTCAGCGCTAAGACGTAAATGAGGAGTTTGTTCCTCTGTAATCCATTGACTCATGTAGTACCTCCTACTTTTATACTACAATACGCACCGCAGATGATTGCGATGCGTATGTATATTACGTTAATTGCTCTGTTTCTTAATCTTTACGACTAATATAACAGAAACCGCCACCTAAAATAGTGTCTTTCATCCAATTTGCTAACGAGAAATCACGGATTTCACCTTCATCAAAGATGCCACAGCGAATATCATCGCCATCCATAAATATCTTGTGAATTGGAACCCAATGCCATGTATAAAGAGCTTTCTCTTTACCCTTATGACGATTCAAAAATGCTACAGGCACATCTTGCGCCAATGCATCATGAATAAACTGAGCTGCAGCCTCCACCTCTACACGAGATGCGCAGAACGGAGATACATTCAACATATGTACATCATAAGATAGGCCTTTATCCTCCAGTAAACGAGTAAGACCACGTTCCATCCATTGAGTCTTATAAACACCACCACCAAAGCGTGGCTTTACATATTTCCAAACTAAGTTCATCCGTTCTAAAGCAAGCGTTTGATCGGATGTGGTTTCCAGATCTAATAAGCCATCCCTAAACAGCGAATAACCCAATACTTGTGATGCCGATGTGGGACCACAACCAGACAAGCGTTGCCACTCATCAGTGAACCATTCTTGGTCATACCCATATGATGTTTTACCATTTACATCAATATATAGCCATTCTGGATGTTTAATAGATACATCATTCATGAGATTAACCTTCGATTACTTCAACAGTTTCCATGATGGCACCTTGGTGAATACCATCAACTACGTCCATACCTTCGATTACTTTACCGAATACAGTGTGTACACCATCCAAGTGAGGTTGTGGTTCGTATACGATAAAGAATTGGCTACCGCCAGTATTAGGACCACGGTGAGCCATAGACAATGCACCACGTTCATGTTTATGTGGGTTGCCAATCAATTCATCTTTAATTGTGTAACCAGGGCCACCTGTACCATTGCCATTAGGGCAACCGCCTTGAGCTACGAAGCCTGGGATTACACGGTGGAAACGAAGGCCATTATAGAAACCTTTGTTGATCAAGTCAATGAAGTTTTGTACTGTGCCAGGAGCTTCTTTATCAAATAATTCAATTACGATATCGCCGCCGTCAGCCATATGGATTTTTGCTTTTTTCATTGTTCAGGTACCTCCAAAATTGTACGCAACACATGTGCTGCTAATATAAAACCTGCCACTGGTGGCACAAAACTACATGTACCAGGGCTTGTTGCTTCGCCGCGGAACTGTGGTTTTGTCGGTTTTTCTGTAGAAAATAAAACTAACTGCTTTTTAATACCCCGTTTTTTGAGTTCTCGACGCATAACGCGCGCCAAAGGACATGTATGAGACTTATTGATATCAGCAATCATAAGTTTTTCAGGGTAAAAGCGATTGCCGCCGCCCATACAAGAAATAACAGGGATGCTTTCACGTTGACACACCTCAATAATATTAAGTTTTGCCGTTACCATATCGATGGCATCGATTACATAATCAACGTGCAAGCTTTGAATAAATCCAGGGTAACTTTCCTCAGTATACATAATATCATGAGTTTCTATCACTACATCCGGATTAATAGAAAGGGCTCGTGCCTTTGCTACCTCTACCTTACGCTCTCCAATTGTGTCATGAGTCGTAATCATTTGGCGGTTCAAATTACTAGGTGCTATAGAGTCTCCGTCGATAAGAACGATCCGCCCAACCCCTGCACGTACTAGAGCCTCAAGAGCTCCACCGCCTACACCACCGACACCAAAGAGAGCCACAGATGTATTCTTTAAGGTTTGGATTTTATCTGGTCCAACTAACCATTCTAAACGAGTTAACATATATTCCATTAATATTTACCCGCCGGAATGATTTCTGTCCAATAACCATCTGGATCGGCAATGAAGTAAATCCCCATATCAGCATTTTCGTAGGCTACAACGTCCATCTCTTTGTGTTTTTTAAGAGCTGCTTCATAGTCATCTACATAAAATGCCAAGTGGAATTCATTGTCCCCTAAATTATAAGGGCGGTCCCAGTCGCGCAACCATGTAAGTTCTAATTCATGCGCTGTGTATGGACTTTTTAAATATACAAGGATGAAAGCACCACTTGGATCTTCCAAGCGGCGAGATTCCTCAAGTAATAAAGCCTCTTTATAGAAAGCTAAACTTTTATCAAGATCCTTAACATTTATATTATTGTGAGCAAATGAAAACTTCATAGGACCTCCTTAATTAATTCCAGTATGTTTTTGTAGGAATTCTCCTCTTTTAATAGTATCACATTTGGCAATTCTATAGCTAGTTAATAACAAATTTTGCTGTACTACCATCATCACCGCGTGTGACCTCTAAGTGGGCAGGTATACGAGTCTTTAATTCAGGTACATGAGAAATCATGCCGATGAGGCGTCCAGAAGATTGTAATTGTACCAATGTTTCCATGGCAAGTTCTAATGTATCTGGATCTAAAGTACCAAAGCCTTCGTCGATGAACATCGTATCCATATGAATACCACCTGCATAACTTTGAATGACATCCGCAAGACCTAAGGCAAGAGCCATCGATGCCAAAAAGGTTTCACCACCAGACAAGGTGTTCGCCGGTCTTGACTGACCTGTGAAAGCATCCATAACGGCCAAATCAAGGCCTTGTTTGCCTCGTCCACCACCTGTATAGTCAGAACGTTCCAAGGAATAACGATTACGACTCATCGTTTGAAGCCGTAAATTAGCTGCATATACGACTTCATCTAAGATAGCCCCCAACACATAGCGCTCAAAGGTTACATTTTTAAACCCTTGTTCACCGCCATTTGCCAAATCATTTAGACGACTTAAGAAAGTGATTTCCTCACGAGCTTCGCCCATAGCCTTTTCCAGTTCTTCTAATGATGCTAATGTGGTTTTAATATGTTTTGTTTCTTTATCCCAAGCCGCAAGAGAACCTACTAAATTATCACGTTTCTCTACGGCCGTATCATATACTTCGTCAGAAACCGTATTACTTGGTTCTATTACAGACTGGGCATGTTTCAAAGCCGCATCATATACAGCTTGAGCTGTACTAAAAGCCTCATCTAATGCATGTAGCTCAGTTCTAAACGCATCTAAGGCCTTATAATCAACCAACGCATCTATAAAATCATCTTCAGATACAGAAATGGATTGTAATGATTTTACATATTCTTGGTAAAATCCATCAAGATTTTTTGTTTCTTCCTGCACTTGTGCAAATAAGATTTCTAAACGTCCCCGTTTAGCGTTGAGCTGCTCTTTAGCAGCATCTAGACTTGATTTACAAACCTTCAACTGCTCATCGTATTCTTTAATTTCAGTCTCTAATAATTCAATCTGTTTATGCCATGCCTCAAGATCTGTAGTCGGCAATGTCTTAGCTAACCCATCTATCTTAGCCTGTACAGAACTAATCTGAACCTCTAAGTCATGCAAATTATTAAGCAATTCATTATGACCGATTTCCAATTTTGATAATGTATCTTTAGCCTCAATCAAGTCATGCTCATTTTTAGTTATAATTTCACTCAACTGTTCGGTGTCACTACGCAAAACTGTGAGTTGATCTATTTGGGACAGCAAGTCTTGATGAATAGAATCAAAAGCATCTTCTGAAAACTCAGCAATAGATGATGTAAGTTTAGAAACTTGGTCTTTAACTTGCTCATCTAACTCATGTAGGCGAACAGATAATGTTTCTTTCTGACCAATTTCGCTAGCCCGCTTCTGTAATGCTCCATCACGCACTGCACGAGCCTCTTCTATTTCCTCTTTATTCGGATATAACTCTGGCTTAGATGCTAACTGTGGATGCTCTGTAGAACCACATACAGGACACGGTTCATTATCTACTACCAAATGAACCAGTTCAAAAGCTCGTCCCTCTGCCATCAGATGTTCTAAACGTTCAAGCCGTACCGTTGAGTTCTTTACAGATTCATCTAGAGTCGCTAAAGACTCTTCCTTAGCATCAATATCGTTTTGAGCCTTTTGTTTCTCTGCTAACAATTCAGAATATCGTTGCAACTGGCTCAACTGCTCTTGGATGTGAGGAATAGACTCTAACGCTTTACTATTAACTTGAAACTGTTTTCTCACTTCAACTAACTCAGCCTCTAAATCAGCTACTAACTTGTGCTGAGCCTGCAACTTAGCTTCACTTTTCTCACGGTCTTGTGTTTCTAACTTGCTCTTTAATGTGGTCAATTCCTGATTTAGCAGTGCTAACTCATCAAATTTCTCTGACTGTTGTCGTAGTTGCGCCAACGTAGTCCTCTTAGCTTGTATAGTTTCAGCGTGAGATGCTAACACTTCATAAGCCTCTGTACATTTAGACTCATGTTGAGCTGCGACCTCTACACTTTTTTTTGCATCTGAAAGTGCCGTTTTCAAGGTTTTTAACACCGACTGTTTATCATCAAGTTGTTTATATAATTCATAGTTTGGTGTTAAACTGGTGAGGAACTGAACCTTTTCATTTAAACTAGACCGCTCCTTTTCTCTTTCTTTTACCAAGTCTAATTTGTTCGTAGCCTCAATAAGAGATTGTTGTACCTGATTATATAAGGCCCACTCATTGCGCAATGTATTGAACTGATCCACTACATCTACAGCTTTATTACGTTCAACAACAAGCGTATCACGATGAGGTTCTCTATCTTTCAAAAGCTCTCGTACATGCTCAATAGTTAGTACAGGGATTTCTTCATCATGCGGAATGGATTGCAGTAATGCAGATTGTTTTGTTATATTTTCTTCAATACCGGATTTTGCCTCATCATAAGCAGATTTTAGGGCATCCTGTAATCTTCGATATAACTCAGTTCTAAAGAGTGTATGTAATAACTCCTCTCGTTCACTGGTGGAGGCTACTAATAATTTTCTAAACTCCCCTTGCGGCAAAAGTACTACTTGTAAGAATTGATCTTTACGAAAACCTATAATTCGTTGAATCGTATCACGAATAGCAGCGGCAGAGGTAGCAATAACTTTCCACTCCCCATCTTTCATTTCGTATACAGTAGCACTAGCATTCTGCTCACGCATACCTGTACCACGTTTTTTAGCTACCAATTGTTTTGGCAATCGTTCAACACGATACCGAGCATCACCGATAGCAAAGGAAAAATCTACGCGAGTCATACGCTGAGGTTCTGCAAAATCACTACGGATAGCATCTGTTTTGCGCACCTCTCCACTAGGCTCACCATACAAGGCATACACCATCGCATCTAGTATGGATGTTTTTCCCGCCCCTGTAGGACCAGAGATGAGGAACATGGAATGGTTTTGGAGCTCATTAAAGTCCAAGGTAACCGAATCGCGGTACGGACCAAAGGCTTCTATAGTTAAAGATATAGGCTTCATTTAGTCCTCCTTTAGAATTCGATCCCATACAGAGTTAATGTATTGTTGCTCACGCTCTGTTAATGGCTCTTTCCACACGGTTTCAGCAAACTGATTAAATAATTCGCGCTCGTTTAACTCTTTAAAAACAGCTTCATCCATATCTGCCATAGGAGTTGCCATGCGACCGACTAAATCAATAGTCATGCATCGATGATACACTTGGCGCAGCTTAGCCATCCCATCCATTATAGGCATCGTATCAAGCAGTCGGGCCTGTACATAATCATCTTTATGCTTAGCCTGTAATTCCTTATTATTTAGCAAATCTTCAAAATAACCTTCTAAAATCACTACGTCACGCTTCGCTTCTACAGGAATGGTGCTAATATCTACTTTTCCCTTTGCATCCATGTCAATAATGGTGAAAGACTTCTTCTGCGCATGCTCATCAAAGGAATACTTTAAAGGCGATCCGCTATAACGAATATAGTCTGCCCCCATTCGCTGAGGCCCATGCAAATGGCCAAGGGCTGTATAGTGAAAGTCTTTAAAGACTTGTGGACTTACTTGTTCACTACCACCGATAGATAAGGTACGCTCAGAGCCACCTACATCACCGCCCATTACAAAGGCATGACTAATAGCAATGCTACGCATCCCCTTTGGCACTTGATTACGTAAATGGTTGCTCCAAGCCTGATACATTTGGTCATAATTATGTAGATTGAGACCAGTTTCCAAAGAAGGGGTAGCAAAACCTAACCCTAATGCATCCCCAATGCGACGAGGCTCGCTAAAGGGCATAGGGCAAATAGCGATCTTACCATCAGAGCCTTCAAATTCAAAGGGTTGTAATGCATGATGAGGGGATCCCCAAATATGGATTCCTGATTGACTTAACATAGAGCGGCCCACTTCAAGGCGTTCAGCGCCGTCATGATTACCGCTTACCACGAAGAGTGGCACCTTATAATCCATAGCGAGACGGGTAATGATGGAATCCCATAACTCAATAGCTTCAATAGGAGGTACCGCTCTATCAAATACGTCCCCGGCTAACAATATGCCGTCGATTTTTTCATCTTTCAAAATAGAAAAGAACTGATTCTCCAACACATGAGCTTGGTCATCTGTTAAATACTGACCATAAAAAATACGTCCTAAATGCCAATCAGCAGTATGTAAAAAACGCATTTTATCCCCCCTTTCCAGCTCTCCCTACACCTTATCTGAATGTAGTTATATAAATAATTATATAACTAAGACTGCGTTTTAGCTTAATTATTGATTCTCTACAATAGAGCGTAACATAGCAATTTCTTTTGCATACCCATCGAGTTCGTTTGGCGTTTCCAAATAGAACGGCAAGTTCGTCAATTTAGGATGTGTCACAATACGAGCGATGGCATCGATACCGATGTGACCTTCCCCAATTTTTTCGTGCCGATCTTTATGAGCGCCCATAGGATTTTTAGAGTCATTCAAGTGAATGGCTTTTAAACGGTCTAAGCCTACAATACGGTCAAACTCATCAATAACACCATCAAGATTATTGACGATATCATAACCACCTTCGTGGATATGGCATATATCAACACATACGCCCATGTATTCTTTTAATTTCACACCGTCGATGATGCGTGCAATTTCCTCAAATCGAGAACCAATTTCTGTACCCTTACCTGCCATGACCTCTAAGAGGACTGTTGTTTTCATGCCAGGGAATAAAATTTCATTCAAGCACTCCACGATGTATTCGATGCCTTGATCTACACCTTGCTTTACATGGCTACCAGGGTGAAAGTTATACATTTGGCCTGGCAAATATTCCATACGCTCTAGGTCTTCTGTCATGGCTTGTTTTGCAAAAGCACGCAAATCTTCTTTTGCTGCACATGGATTATATGTGTAAGGTGCATGAGCTAATAAGGTGCCAAAGTTATGTTCTTTCATATACGCACTCAAGCTATTCATATCCTCTACATCGAGGGCACGCATACTACCACCACGAGGATTGCGCGTGAAGTATTGGAATGTATTACCTCCAATTTTTGTAGCTTCCTTCCCCATGTTTAAATAACCTTTGCTAATTGATAAATGACTGCCGATGACAAACATAATACTCCTTTATATTTATATAATTCTAAAATTCTAAAATACTCAATTCTAATATCTATTCTATTACGCTTACATCTATTCCAAAAGCCTAATGAATAGAAGACATATATAACTAATATAACCCCTACCGTGAAGGAGCCCTTCGCGACAGGGGTTATGTATTAATGACTTTCTTTTTTAGCACACTCAGGGCATACACCTTCAAAGGTAATATGTTGACCTGTGATTTGATACTCGCTACCTTGATCAGCAATTGTTTTGATAGCTTGTAAATCAATGCCCATCATATCCTCTACCTTGTTGCAACGGATGCAACGGATATGGGAATGAGCTTGTGTGTCCCAATCGTAATGAGCGCGCTCATCACCTACTTCTAAAATTTTTACAAGACCGATTTTTTCAAAAATCTCCATCGTCTTGTACACGGTTGCCAAGCTCATACTTGGATGTTCAGGACGCAACGTATGATACAACATTTCTGCTGTTGGATGATCATGATGACCACGCAAGGCATCATAAATCGCAATACGTTGTGGGGTTACTTTGAACCCTTGGCTACGCAGAATTTGTGCGATATCCATAATACTCTACTCTACCTTTCTCCACTTGGAAATCTATAAGGCATCGACCATTATCGGCCATTCACAAGAAATAATTATTATCTATTATATCAGAATTCTCAACACTTATCAAGATAGATAGTATTAACTATTAAGTAATCATAACCACCCGTAGAACGGGTGGTTTGCTCTGACCCTATAAGGGT
>NZ_DXLG01000057.1 GCF_019414865.1 Veillonella sp. | reverse complement strand
TAATAGAGTTATGAATCTACTCTATTAGGGTCTTTTTTAGCTACGTATAGGGTCTTTTTAGCTACGTAGTTTTCTTTTGTATATCTACCTTAACATGTACTGTAGTAACATTACTATTGACACCACTCGGTAATACTAAGTTGTAATTACCTTGAATGCCCTTCGTTACACCGGTAAGATCAATTGGTTCTGTTTGAATTTCTGAAACAGAATCAATCATTTCTTCTCGACCAGTCACAGTTAATTGAGTTGGTGTAACGGATATAGACTTAACTTCATACCCATCAGCTACCGTCCCCGCCGTTGGTACTGTAATAGGAACCGCTTTATCTTTACGCAATAAGTTTAGTTCATATTGCGCTTGACCTTGGCTCAGATTGATGTGTACATCTAATACATTACCAGATATATCCCAGGCTTCTAACGTACTAACAGCACTAAAGTTCTTAGTTTGACCAGAGATATTAACCTTCATAACAACCTTATTTACAGCGTTAACGAGCTGTTTACGTCCAGATACAGTTACCTCTTTCGGTACAATAGTTACTGACTTGAGAGCAACATCGTCGGAGAACTTACCAATTGGAACAATTTCAACCGGTATTTTCCGCTCTGCATATTCGTCTACATTAATTGTTACAGTATCAGGCTTAACCTCCACAAGGCTCATCCCCGCTGGAGGGGTAAATCCAATGGTTACATTATTTTGACCTGGTTTTACACCAGATGCATCAATATATGTACGAAGATTATCTGCCTTTATAGCCATAATCGTATCGCGAGGGCCCGAAAGGACAATGCGTGCTACATCAGGTGCATCTTCTATAATATAATGGGAATCAAGATTTTGGACTTGAACAGGTACTGTATAGGTTACCTCCATCACAGGGTTCTGATCTCGCATGATAAAGAACCACATGACGATAGCGGCTAGCAATGATAACAACTTAGCTGGCCAATTGCGTTTCAAATGTATCATCATTTTTTTGCCCCCCATTTCCACATACCAGTAATGGTTTGACGAGGGCGTTCCATAAATGTACGCAACGCTTCTTTAATTTGATCTTCCGGTAAATGGCGATAGATATGACCGCCATAGGTGTAGGAAATTGTCCCCGTTTCCTCACTGACCACAACAACGACAGCATCAGTTTGTTCAGACAAACCGATGGCTGCACGGTGACGTGTACCAAGTTCAGTACTCAATGTACGATCCTCAGTTAGTGGCAACAAACACCCTGCTGCACGAATACGTCCATCGCGGATAATCAGCGCCCCATCATGAAGTGGTGTACTAGGAACGAAAATATTTTTAATTAGTTCACGGCTCAACACAGCATCAATTAAAATGCCTGTATCAACAAAGTCATTGAGGCCCACTTCACGTTCAAAAACGATAAGTGCCCCAGTATGCTCACGAGACATAACGCGGGCCGCCGCCATCACTTCATTGATAGTCATATCCATTTCCTCTTCGTTGACATTCTGTGCCTTACTGAAAATTCGACCACGGCCCAATTGTTCTAAAGCACGACGCAATTCCGGTTGGAATACTACAGGTAATGCGAAGAGAAGAACAGTCATACTTTGTTGCAAAATCCAATTGATAACATATAGATTCAGCAAATGACTCAATAAATTTAGAATTGCTAGTATAACAAGGCCCTTCAAAAGAGAAACGGCCCGTGTATCTTTAAGCAATTTATATAAGTAATAAATACCTACGGCAACGATTAAGATATCAGCAATATCAAGAAGCCTAAAGGTATGTATAAGTGCGTCAATATGCATAAAAATAGCTCCTTATACAAAATAATAAGGTACAACCAACTACTTGGCTGTACCTTATATTTTAACTCATTTTAGAAGCACTGTAAATTTATAAACAATTATAAGATATGATTTTTCTATAGTTATAGACTTAAATATTTTGTGTTTCAATCCACACATCCATCTGTCCGCCACACACCATACCTTCTTTTACAGCTACATCGTCATCTAAAAGAACTTCGATACGACGATGTGCTTCTTTTTTATTCAAGGAATCAACAGCACTTAGGCGAATTTCATTTTCAGCACGACCACCACCGATAGTACCAAAGATAGATCCATCTGGGAATACTACCATAGATGTGCCAGCCTTACGCGGTGTAGAACCACGGGTAAATAAAATAGTAGCTACAGCTAGTGTTTCATTTTTACGAGCACTTAAATATTCAATAAACTCACGATTCATGGCTCACTCTACCTTTCCGCAATGAGCCGCCTTTTTTACCACGCACCACTGCCAAATATTCACTAACGATAGATAATGCAATCTCCTCAGGAGTTTGTGCACCTAAGTCTAGACCAATTGGTGCATATACCATATCTAATTCTTCTTGTGTCCAACCTTGTTCACGCAATACTTCAAATGCATAATGAATACGCTTTTGACTGCCCATAACACCCATATAAGTTGGCAAATAATCGCGCAATTGTTCTAAGCATACATTATCATACTCATGAGCACGAGTAACAATGATAAACCCATTATATTCATCAAGAGGTAGATCATTTTTAAAGTTTTCTAATGGTAAGCATTTACGAGTTACACGTTCATCAAAGAATTCAGGAACTACATATTCTGGGCGGTCATCTACAACGGTTACACGACACCCGATAAATAATAATAAATCCGTAATAGCACGGCTCACATGACCAGCACCCAATACGAGAACAGATGGATCGTTTTCTACAGGTTGTACGAAACATTCCACTTCGCCTACCATACATAAAGAATTAAGCTTTGCTTTATCTACCATAAAGCCTTCGATTGGTGTACCATACAAAACACTACCATCTTCAGCATAAATTGTCTTATCCCCTTGACGAGGGCCAGACAATACAGTAACCATCAGCGTAGTTTCTGTAAGCTGAAGACGGTCTTTCATCACATCATAGATCGTTTCCATCTTGATTCCTTTCATAATCCCATGCAGTAACAGCTTCTAAAACACCGCCACCAACGGCAAGGGATTTATCTGAAATACTATAACAATGAGCTTCTTCACAACGAGCATCTACATCGGCCAATTTAAAATGGTCGGATACGATGAGTCCGCTCTTAAGAATACCTCTAAGAATACCTGTAATTTTTGCCCGCACTGGCTCTTTATCTACATAACCAATGACTTCATTAGCTTGTACAGAATCGCCAATATGGCGCTTAGCTGTAAACAGACCAGCCTTTGGTGAGTGAATAACACGTTCATGAGTATAACCACCTACATTACCGGGAATCCCCGTATTAGGCTGCGCTGGACCATCATAGATGCAACGACCTAAGTAATGACCGCGCATGGTTTCAATAACAACATCTACATCATGCCCTGCAGTAAATCCAGGCCCCACACCAATGACAAGATCTGCATCATCACGTTTGGTACCAAGATTCTTTTTACTTAAAATAGCATCTACAACAATAGCTGGCTTCAATGTATCAAGTAGCTCTTCATATGAACTAGTCACAACGGGAATAACACCTTGTGCCAACGTATCTGCTACTTCACTAAGGGCTACATGACGTGCTACAAAGCGTTCCAAAATCATTTCTCCACGATGTACAGCATTGCCATAACATACTTCACGGCGAATCATGGTAGGAATGGCGATTTCGTTAATCACCACAGGATAGCCTGCACGTTTCAATCTATATACAGCGCCAGAAGCGATGTCTCCGCCTCCGCGCATAAGGACTAATGGTTTCATAATGCCTCACTTTCACGTTGTTTCAAACGCTCAAAATCATCGGGTGTGTCAATATCATATCCAACATCGTCACGAATCCACAATTTGATAACATGGTCTTTACCACTACCGCGAATGATAGTTTTGCCACCTTGATCCCCTTGGATATGTTGCAATGATTCAAACCAATGTGAACCAAATAGAACAGGATTTCCCGACTGATAATTCGCCCCATAATGCGGGACGACGATAGTTTTCGAATGAAAGTTATCACTAAATGCACTAATAACCTGATGTACAACATTCCCAGTCAATAGTGGTTGATCCCCTACAGAACAAAGAATGCCGTCTAGCGGTATCGGTGAGTTTTCTACCAAATGACGTACTCCTATTGCTATGGACAGGCCTTGTCCACGATTAGGATGTTCATTCTGAACCACTTCAAACCCATAGCTCGTAACTATAGGTTCTAATCTTTCATGATCATCACCAGTAACCGCTACAAAAGGTAGTTTACAGGATTCAGTAAGTTCTACCGAATCATTCCATCCACAATGAAGAGCCCCACAGACCGCATCTAAAACAGTTTTACCACGCCAAGGCAAAAGTTGCTTATTACATCCCATGCGCTTGGATTGACCTCCTACGAGGAGGACAATGCCAATATGCAAAGGACGACGGTCTATGGGGTCTCTCATGGGACTGAAAGCGGTATTAGATTTTGCTTTCACATAAGACATGAGTACCTACCGACATTGAATAATGCGACGGATTTCACAACTTGCTTTGTATCCATCAGCTAAGATGATATCGGAAATGTCGCTATCTACAATATGATCAATAAAATCATCAATGATACGATGTTGCACCGTTTCATAACCAGTACAGAACAGAATTTTTTTACCTTTACTGTATTGGAATAAACCTTGTTTATGGAGCACAAGATCAGCCAACATGCGTGGCGTTACAATGGCACCCATATCGCGTTTCACAATATCTTGAACGAGCTCGATGTTATGCACGTGCTCATCATCAAGCGGCGCTCCTAACATTTGTAAATTCACAAGACCAATCGTAGTCTTTGTGAGAGATGGGATGACTGGCTCAGTCGTCTTAGGCGCCTTAAGCCATTTTTCCTTTGCCCCATCTGCTTCCACTACAATTTGCCAGTTCGGATGCAATTTTGCTAAACCATCGATAAGATCACAATCTAAGGAGTCCACTTTTGTTCCTGTAATGCCAGAGAACCACGCACCACAATATCCACGCAAAATACGATCAGTACAATATTCATCAGCTTCATTAATATTTCGAGTATAAATCGGTTCATAATGAGCCACTTGAGATTCATAGAGTCGAGTCGTAGTCGTAACTACGATGGGCTGACCTTTCAGCCTTCCATATTCTACTAATTTTGAAAGCACAGTCGTTTTACCGCCTGCCCCAACAAGGGCCACGATTCCCGGCTGAATCAATCGATTCCAATAGGATGTTTGTGATGTCATAAAACCAGGCCTCCTTAGAAAGGAAAAGTAAATAGAAATCTCTATACTTTATATTTCTCGTCCATAGCCATAAATACCTTCTCAGGTGTCATAGGTAATGTACGAACGTCCGCACCAACTGCATTTTTAATAGCATGTTGAATAGCTGGACTAGCCGTATTAATAACAACTTCACCAATAGATTTGGCACCAAATCCGCCTGTCGGCTCATAAGACTCTACAAAGTCTACATGTAACTCGCCAATATCTTGACGGGTTGGAATTTTATAAGTCATAAGGTTATTAGTCTCTAAGCGACCATTATTAGAATAACGCACATCTTCATATAACGCCATGCCGATAGCTTGTACTACGCCGCCTTCAACTTGAACACGAGCCAATTTAGGATTAATAACAGTACCGCAATCGATGCAGGAATATGTATGAAGCGGAATAACCTTGCCAGTTTGTTTGTCTACTTTTACCTCTGCAATAGTTGCCATGAATGGAGGTGGAGACGTATGACTGCCCCATGTAGCGAAACCAGACAATTGTTCTGCATTAACGCCTACCAATAATTTTGGAGCTAATTGATGGATATCCATAGTTTGAGAACCATCTTTTGTGGTAGCTACAACGCCATCAAAGTCGATGTTTTCTACATCTGTATCGAAGAATTGAGCGAACTTAGCAATAATCTTAGTGCGTAATTCTTCAGCAGCCATTTTCGCCGCCGTACCAGTTACGTATGTTGTACTAGATGCATAGGAACCTGGATCAAATGGTACGATGTCTGTATCAGATTCAACAACAGTCATGTATTCCATAGGACAGCCAATGATTTCACAAGCCATTTGAGTCAATACAGTATTAGCACCCATGCCCATATCGGAAGAGCCCGTATACAATGTGTAGTTACCATCATCGCCAAGACGAATTTCTACAGATGCTACGTCAATGTTAGCAACACCAGAACCTTGTAACGCTAATGCCATGCCAAGGCCACCGCGATAACGTTCGTCAATATCCCAAGAATGAGGACGCTCATCCCAACGAGCCATTTCTTTTACGCGGTTTACTGTATCTTGGAATAGACCAGAGTCAAGGTATTCATCCGGAGCGTATACCAAGCTTTGTTCACCTTGAGCAATCAAGTTCTTTTGACGCAATTCAGCAGGGTCAACGCCCATTTTATCCGCCAAATTATTAACAGCACACTCTAATGGCCATAGCGCTTCTGTAGCACCATAACCACGGAATGCACCGCCTGGTGTATGGTTCATGTATACACCTTCTGTACCGTAGTGGACAGCTGTCGCTTTATTGTATAAAGGAATGGACTTATGCTCACCAGCTGTAGTAGTAGTGAAGCAGTGAGTTGCATGAGCACCTGCATCAGTAATGGAGTCCATATCAATTACTTTGATAATTCCATCTTTTGTAGCACCTACACGGATTTTCCATTCACGAGCATGACGTGTAGTGGAGCAAGTCTGTGCTTCCGTACGATCGTATAAGAGGTAGCAAGGTTTCTTCAATGTCCACGCCACAAAAGCTGTCATAATTTCTGTGCAAGCCGTTTGTTTAGAACCGAAACCACCGCCGATACGAGGTTTGATTACGCGAACCTTTGTAGCCGGAATTCCTAATGCACGCGCAATATGACGGCGCACATGAAATACGATTTGTGTAGAAGATACAATAACTACGCGGCCCAATGCATCAATGTAACCATAACTTTGGAATGGTTCCATTGCTGTTTGGCGTGTAGCCTGGTCAAAGTAAGTACCATCTACTACATAATCACATTTTGCAAGTTCAGCTTCAATATCGCCTACTCGTTTATGATAAGATACGCAAATATTGCGTTTATAATCTTGACCTACAGGGATATTATTATGAATATCATCTTCAGGGTGAACTACTGTTTCATGATCGATAGCCGTATGCATATCCAGTACAGGTTTTTGTACTTCGTATTCAACCTTGATGAGAGGCATCGCTTTAAGTGCTGTAGCTTCATCTTTTGCCACAACAAGAGCCACTTCATCGCCTACATAGCGAACTACAGGATCCAAGATGAGAGCATCATAAGCAGATGGCTCTGGATATGTTTGACCGGCCAATGTAAAGCGGGTATTCGGCACATCTTCATGTGTGAAGATTGCTTCAACGCCTGGAATCAATTTAGCTTTAGATGTATCGATAGATTTAATACGCGCCTGTGCATGAGGGCTACGAAGTACCTTAATAACGAGCGCATCTTTTGGAACAAAATCACCTGTATAAGATGGTTTACCAGACAAGATACCTTTATAGTCAACTTTGTCATAGGACTTACCAATGTACTTATTCATTATTTCAGGCCTCCTTCTAAGAATTTACGAACCCCTCGAAGTTGTGATTCATAGCCAGTACAACGGCACAAGTTACCGATGAGGTACTCGCGAATTTCATCATCACTAGCCTTTGGATTTTTACGTTTCAAGTTGATTGCACTCATCATCATGCCCGTTGTACAGAAACCACATTGGTCAGCACCTTCGCTAGCAATACAATCCGCCAGCAATTCAGCCTCTTCTTGTAAGCCTTCTAATGTAGTAATTTTGTGACCTGGTGCACGGAATGTAGGGTACGCACAAGACAAGATAATTTCGTCATCTACCCATACAGTGCAAAGACCACAGTTTGTTGTGTCACAGCCACAACGTACGCTGTAGTAACCAAGATTACGCAATGTATCCAACAACATTTCATCAGTTGGCACATTAACAGTTACATTTTTATTATTAATATTAAGTACTAATTCCATTATTGTGCCACCTCCTTAGCCAAGCGTTGAACCATTGCTTTTACCATTTCCATGCGATATTCTTTGGACGCATGAGAGTTAGATTGGTAAACTAATTCTTCAGATGCTAATTGACCTGCTTCTTTTGCTGCGGCCAATCCTTTTTCTGAAAGTAAAGCACTTGCTTTTTCTGCTAATTGAGGTACGCCAGGTCTTGTACCAATGTACAATTCAACGCCTTTATCATCACGGCGAATAGCACCTGTCAATACTGGGAAATCGCCACGAGAGATACGAAGAGCTTCAACAGCTACAGGTACCTCTACTTTAGGAATGCGAATTTCCACGAGGATATCACGTTCTCTGTATTTCATATAGTCTTGCATGGACATGCGACCACCTTTAAAAGTAACGATGTCTGCATGTACTGCCAATAGAGCCGGAATTATATCAGAAAAGCCGAATTTACTTGCTACAGATCCACCCATAGTAGCTGTGTTGCGGAATTGAATGCCAAGAATTTCCTTAACACCTTTAACAACAGCACCACCACAGAATTGTTGTAATGGCTCAAAACGTTCCACATCACCTTGCGTTGCCATAGCACCAATGGCAAATTCGTTATCCTCTTCACGAACATAACGCAAGTCAAGACTAGCCATATCAATCACTGCAGGCCATGTGCGTCGACCTAAACGCAACCAACAGCCGCCAGCTAGCATTGGGGCAGTTTTGTTTTTTGTGGCTAATTCATAAGCCTCTTCCACCGTCTTCGGTTGTAATACTTTCATAAATGCTAACATAATCTGTCCTCTCAATGGTATACTAATACTAACAGTACTGGATGATAACCATAAAAATACAGATATCACCGAACTACAAACCTAGCAGGAATCTATAGAATTCCTCACGTTTCTTATACTTTTATTTTACCAATTATTCGCTACTAAATCTACGATGAAAGATATAAATTTACAAGAATTTTGCAAAGAATTACATATTTATGAATTTGGTATTGCCCCTTGGCCCCTACCTGAAAATGCAAAAACTATTTTGTATGAAAGTAACCCCTGTCCATTTACAGCAGCCGACGTAGAAGAGCGATTGCTAGGAACAACAGAGTTTACGCCCAAAAGCGCTATCGTATGTCTCTTTCCGTACTACGTAGAGCATAGTGGCCCATCTAATCTATCCCGTTATACATGGGCTACAGATTATCACCTGGTCATTAATGAATATTTAAAAAAACTTACTGAAAAATTACAAAAAATGGATACTTCAGCTCAGTTTTCTATACATTGTGACACCTCTCCCCTCGCAGATCGTTACATGGCCTACTTAGCAGGCCTTGGTTTTTATGGAAAAAACAATTGTTTTATCAGTCCTAAATGGGGTTCCTATGTAGTCATCGGAACAATTTTAACAACATTAGAATTAGAGCCAAATACACCGCTCGGCCAATCCTGTATGGGATGTAATCGGTGTATTACAGCATGCTTAGGTCAATGTTTAGGGCACGACGAATTCAAATATGATACTTGTAAAAGCTACTTAACACAGAAAAAGGGAGATCTCACAAACGAGGAAGAAACCATCATAAGAAAAACGCCACTCGTATTTGGCTGCGATGTATGCCAAGAGGTCTGTCCCCATAATCAAAATATCCCAACAACGCCCATACCTGAATTTCAACACGTAGAACCGTACATAGATATTAACGAACTAGAGACCCTAACAAACAAAGAATTCAAAGCTAAGTATGGTAATCGGGCATTCTCTTGGCGCGGGAAAAAAATATTAATAAGAAATCAAAATATTATTGAAGGTAAATAGATATTATAATTTGTATTTGAGATGTAAAATGGCTGTGACGTCTATTAAGA
>NZ_DXLG01000056.1 GCF_019414865.1 Veillonella sp. | reverse complement strand
GATATAGATTGATATATTGATTGATATATTGATTCATATTTATATCTGCACATAGTAAAAGCGTAACTGATAAGAGTGCCGTCTCATCAGTTACGCTTTTTATATTCACTACTATGCGACCTCGGGGTGGAGTTGAGGTATGCATAGTCGCTACTTATTAAGTTGTGTGAACACTATAAACTAATAGTATCCTTATTTTTTATTAACACGAACGCGTTCGATTGTTGGTTCACCTTTAGCATTTTTAGCTACAGTATCAACACGGAACAAAGCCATTTCAGGGCTGAATTCTGTTACAAGGCGATCATTAACTGTTACGCCGTCTTGAATGGCACGGTATACGATTTGAGCAAATTCATAACGTGTTAACATGCGGTCACCACCGAATGTGCCATCTGGATAGCCTTCTACTAAACCACGGCGAGATAAATCGCTTACAGCTTCATATGCCCAATGGTTTGTAGGGATATCTGGGAACAATGTTGTGTGATCGGCTTTCATCTTAGTACCAGCAACACCATTCAACAATGTAGTCAATTTTTGAATTTGAGCATTTTGTTCAGCTACTGTTTTCTTAAGAGCTAATACTTCTTTACCAATTGCTACACGAGAACGAGATACATTGCTATGAGCGCCTACTTTCACAGATAAACCAGCATTGAATACTGTTTCATCACTGCCAACAGTAGAACCTACGCTAAGTTGTACGTCTTCGTTAGGACGGTAGAAAGCGCCGATAGCTGCTGCATCACCACTGCGATAATGGCCATAGCCTGCAGCAAAGTCCCATTTAGCATCTGGATCGAAATCAAGTGGATGCAATGCTGCTAACGCTGCTGCACCTGCTACGGATTTATTGACACGTTTATCCATCTTGGATAAGTCGCCTTTGATATTTTTGATATCATTTGTATTTTTGTTGATATTTGTTGTGTTATTTGTAATTTGGTCAGCAATATCATCAGCAAGAGATACTTTGTAATCGTGAGTATTACCATTTACAGTTGGTGTTACCTTAATGTGGTCACCAGCTGTTACAGTTGTAACACTAGTAGATGCTGCGATTTGATCTTGTACGTGTTTAAGTTGAGATACGTTAACTGCATCAGTATCTGCTACACCAGCTTTCACATTGTTAATAATTTGGTCGCCTGCGCTGATACCAGTTGTAGTGTAGTAAACTGTTTTGTCCCCTTCACTTGCGTACATACCGTATTTATCGAATTTTGCTTGTTCTAAGGTATCTGTGTTTTCGATTTGGATACCTTTAGGTGTAACACCGATATTTTCGCTACCGTTAAAGAAGCGAGCACTGTCTTTATCGATACGAGCACGAACGTCGTCAGTTGCTTTGCCGAAGTTAGCAGAGCTCATTTCTACTAAGTCTTTATTAACAGCTACTTTGTATTCCGCACCGCCATTAGCATTAGTGCCAGATGTAACAGTTGTATTATCGCCTGCTACTACAGTAGTATGTTTTTTAGCATCTGCCTCAACAGTAGAGATTTTAGTTTCTACCTTTTTAAGTTGTGCTACGTTTACCGCATCAGTATCATTTGTACCAGCTGCAACAGATGTAATTTGACGTGTTACATCATTAGCTACGTCGCCAACGGATACAGCAGATGCTGTGGCTTTCCATGTGGAGCTTGTATCAGTAGATGCCGCTTTTGTGCTGATATCATAACCAGCTGCACCAGCTGCTACAGTCGCTTTGGATTTACTACCAAGAGCTACACCGCCTTCAGCAGATACTTCAGTGTTATGACCAATAGCCACTGCATCATTTACAGTTGTAGTAGTTTCTGCATCGCTAGAGCCAATAATAACAGAGTTATTAGCACCTGTTACATTGCGGTTGTCACCAACGATAACTGTATTATTAGCATCGGATACAGTGTTCTTAGAACCAATAGCAGTCAAATGCTGTACATTAGATGCAGTATTACCTACACCCATAACAAGGTTGTCTGCACTTTTAGCACCATTAGTACCTGTTACAGTATTGTTAATACCAATCATTGATGTACGCAATGTGTAGTCAGCCTTGTTGCCACCACCGAGGGCCATTGTGGCGCCACCGCCATTAGCATCTCTTACAGCAGTGCGTAATTTTTCAGCTAATTCTTTAGCGGAATTACCGCCATCATCTGGTGTACCAGAAAGATATGTAACAGAGTTTGTTATTTCGTTGCCAGCACCCATAATAAGAGAGCCATTAGAATTGAACGTTCTATTTGCTGTACCGACAATGCTATTAGCAACACCAGAGTAAGTACTGTTTGCGGTTTTAGATTCAATGCTGTTTAAAGAACCATTAATAGTAGCACCTAGATTTTTTGCCGGATTAGAAAAACGACCTCCAGTATATCCACTAGAGATAATATTATAGGTACCTGTATTTGTGGCAAATGCACCATTTGTAAAGCTATTGGCACCTACTGTAGTGGCATAAGCATTCAATGCATACGTACGAGTAGTCGCTGTATCTACTGTAGTATCGCCAAGGTCACCTTTGTAGTTATGGGAACCAATCATAGTGCTACCAGTACGAGCAAATGTATTGTCCCCAATAGCTACGCTACCTACTACCTTTGTTGGATCCGCAGGCATTCTTGCAGAAGAGAAGAGATTACCACTATATGTTGTTTGACCTAAGGCAAAGCTAGCCTCTACACCGCCGGCCATATTTTCAATCTTTGCATTTTTACCAATAGCAATACTACCACCTTGGCTAGCATAGTTATTAATATTAGCATCCTTACCGACTACGATATCCCCTGTAGCAGCACTAGCACCACTGGAATAACCAATCTTAGCATTATTACCAATCGCTACGTTTTCTACTTTTGGTGCATTACTGCCTGTACCATAAGCAACGCCATTGCCTGCGCCCGTTGCCATATCGGCTGCACTCGCTACAACACATAAACTAGATAATAGCACACCGTTGATTAACAAAGTTAATAAACGTTTCCGTTTGTTCATAGTTTAGAACCTCCATTTACAAACTACAAAACCTATCATACTCTCTTTGCATTAAAATTCACTTTTTATTCATGAGTCTTATATGAATATTGTAGCACTTATACGAATTTTGTAAACAGTAATTTATATATCTATTAAGAGAATATAAAAAGGATAGTTAATCGATGAGGATTAACTATCCTTTTTTTGGTAAGAGGAAGGCGAACCCCTTACCGGTGCCGTATGATATAGGTTTGTTATTAAGAGAGAGATTTTGAAGTAAACACAACACAAAGATTATCAAATAGTTGGAGAGTAACTAAGATGAACGGGCGATCACACGGCATCAAATAATAAGATAATGGCTTTTATAAAAAGCCATTATCTTAAAGAACAATTGATATGAACACTAACGTTTCCCTTACCTAGAGTATATCACTTATATAGGAACAATAGTAGGTTATTTTTCATTTAATTTTCATTAAAATAAAATGAATGCAGGAAATGGCATGACCATTCAATTTGTCTATTCAGTTATCAAAATTATTGTTCAACAAAAACCGTATTAGTTCGTCTTACGATGTTGAGCATTTTATCGCGAACCGTTGCAGATTGTTCTAAACGATGCTTGCCACCATACCAAGCCATCGGAGCTCCCGCTAAACGGAACGTAATTTTACCATATGCACCGCCAGAGCTATGTTCCGGTTTATTGTATCCCATATCTACAGATACACGCGGCGTAAGTTGCAGCTCAGATCCTATGCGCAAACCATTCTTATCAGCTTGTCGATCCTGGTTCCAGTGATAGCCTTCAACATAGACTCTAGCCCAACGCGCATTTTTAAAGGTTTTACCATATTCTAAGGTATAACCATTAGAGACTCGCTCTAAGGTATGCAGGTTCGCATCCAAAACACGTTCATCGGAAGCAGAACCATACCAGTTAAAACGAAACTCGCTTTCACCAGACATATATTCAAGACCAGCACTGAGTCGATCGTGACGATTTAAGAAGCGGTGGTCATAGAATAAATGAGCCCCATAGAGACGACGGTCGTCCTTGGAAATACGACGGTACCCAACACCTACGTTAAGGGTAGTACCCGTATCAGAGGCACGAGAAATACGCTGCTGCGTAAACCACACATCACGAGAGGTATTATCGTAATGACCTAGAGGCTGAATAGTCTCCGCAGAATACAGCGGCTTCCATCCTTCTTGGAACTGAAAGCTCAGCGTAGTGCGTCGCATCCACGGCTTACCTTTGGCACCATACATAGCATTAGATACATTGGACATAGCCACCGCATTAATGGCGCGGTTCACTGCATCCACATTGCTATACTGCACGGTCTTAGTATCTTGCCGATCCATGATGAGCGGCCCACCTTGGCCAATCACATGGTCTGGTGTAGCAGCAGGCGTAATGTGAAAGCCCTCTGATGCGGCCTTCATGCGCTCTGTTTGAGCATTAGTTTTTGCAGACACTACGCCCTTATCATTATGTACTTGTTGTTTTTCTGCCTCAGCTGTACCCACACAACACAATAGGGCGCTCAAGGCGATACACACAATACGTTTCATTACTCTCTACATTTAAAATTCATGAACAACAAATGAAATATATACTAGTGTATCGAATAATGTTTATGTATGTCAAGATAAGAGGTCACTAGAAACGTATTATATTACTATTATATGTATATAAAAAGAGGTAATAACCATGTTATTACCTCTTTCATATCCTTTATCAATATTAAAGCTTATTCTATATTACTACACTGAATATTAAATATTTGATATTAGATTCTATTTTTCATTAAGTTTTTGCACAAGCATATCTACTGTTTCTTGTAGTTTTTTGTTTTGTGCTTCTAATGTATCTACCCGTTGTTCCAATGCGTTATAGGATGCAGGGGAAATCTTAGGCAATGTTTTATTTTCACCGAATTTATAGGATACGCCTACATTAGTCATCAAATCACCACTTACAGTTGTACCTGCTGTAAGCAGTAGGTTTTCTTTCGGATAGTAACCTACGCCAAGAGCCAATGCATTTTCGCCCTTGTAGTGACCATAGCCACCCATAACTTGAACCTTGTGGTCAGGATCAAATTGTAGTGGATGTAATGCAGCTAGTGCTGCGGCACGAGCATCACCGCGGTTGGATTCTTTTTCCACGTGGCGTACATCGCGGTGTAATACATCAATTTGTTGGTTTGTACCATATAACTGGGAGCCGTTAACCGCATCTGTAGAATCCGCTGTAATACGACCTGCTGCAACATGAGTGATAGTGCGCTCTTGACCTGCTGCACCAACAGATACAGTAGACACAGGAGCAGTACCGGCGAAGCTTTCAGTAACACCATTATTGTAGGTATAACTAGGAGTGCTCACTACATCACTACTTTCAGCAGTAGAATTATTACCTAATACAACTGCATTGTCTAGAGATGTTTTCACATTATTACCCACTACGAATGTATTATTAGCACTCACTTGGTTCTTGTTACCAACACTGTAGGAATTATCCCCCTTAACAGTGTCCACATTATATGTACCTACACCAAAGGCGCCGGATTGGTTACCTTCAATCTTGTTGTAAGCACCAATAGCAGAGTTCTTATCGCCTTTAAAGATAACGCCATGGCCCATACCATAGTTAAAATCACCATTTACAGTAGAGTTAGAACCGATTAATACGGTATTGTTAGCCTTACTACCGGCAGCTTGAGAGGCACCGAGCCATACGTTTTTATTACCTTGAGAGTAAGAACCTGTAAAGTAACCGATAGCAATGGTATCGGAAATGGTTGAATTATAACCTGCGGCAAAGTTACCTAAGAAGTTATAATCACCTTTACCGCCTACAAATGTCTTAGAGCTAAGCGCTACGTTACCACCACCTTGAGAACCATTCAAGGCAAGACGACCGATGGCAATATTATTACCCTTTGCATTTGGATCCCCTACATGGGCATAGGGATCGCTATTAGCCGCCCCAGTTTGACCGCCAAGATGTACATTATCTGAGTTAGTGAAAGATGACCAGCCTTGTAAACCAATGTTATAAGTGGCACCACCACTAGAAACAACAGGAATATCTGCAGCTTGAACCAAGCTTGCCGAAGATATAGTCAAAACTCCGAGTACTGCTAATAATTGTAGTTTCTTTGCGTGATTCATAATCATACGCCTCCCTTGTTACACTACAAAACACTTCTCCTTCATACTTTCCTCATAATTCTACAAGTAGATTATACTGCCATCGAAAAAATATGTAAATAACATAAATAATAATTCATAAAGAATAAATCAGATAATATAATTAATGAATAAACAAACCCCCATGGAATTTGTTCCTACGAGGGCATTTGTTTTGAAAACAAAAGAGGTAACGGCCTATGCCGTTACCTCTTTCATAGATATATAGTTGTATATACCGATTAGCGGATACGTTTAACGCGGTTATTACCGTCACGCATAGCTTCTTTCAAGCTGTAGATTACCATTTCGTTCATGTAGAAACGCAATTCATCATTAGACATGTTAGCTGTATTCTTTTCAAGAATTGCCAAAATTTGGTTTTCATATTCAGCTTTGTTCATGTCAGACACAGTTGTGTGGTTTGTGAAAAATTCTTTGTAATCTAAGTACAAGCGATCTAATGCTACGCGAGCATAGCTATCTTTTTTATAGCGATGGCTTGTAATGTACCAGTCACGACGAACATTCATGTAGTACAACACGTTATTAGTATAACGTTGTTGACCAGACATTACGCGATTGTCG
Source organism: Veillonella sp. (assembly GCF_019414865.1). Taxonomy (GTDB): domain Bacteria; phylum Bacillota; class Negativicutes; order Veillonellales; family Veillonellaceae; genus Veillonella. Next base: position 3,159 of record NZ_DXLG01000056.1, on the reverse strand, counting down.
TCTTGGATTAAAGCATTGCTCATACCCAATTGGAATGCTGCAAATTCAGATACTACAGCTTTTACCTCTTCGCTAGGTACAGCAAGAGAGATTTCTTGTTGTTCTGCAGTCAAAGGAGCTGCAGGTTGTTCAGGCATCATCAAAGGATCTTGTGCCGCATGTACTTGGCCAGCAACACATACAGAAGCAATTGCCATAACTGGTAATAATTTAATTAGTTTCATAAGTCTCCTCTCTCGAAGTGCCCTCCCCAGAGCTACTTCATTTATCATGTAATAGATATTATCTCTTGAGGAACTTTTATCCCCATAGAGACCCCCATACTAAGCATGGTAAATTTATTAATACAGTGTGCTTCAATCAATAATGATTCTAGTAGCTTACATTTTCATTAGTATACACGATATATCGTATTTCGTCTATATAGTTTTTCATTAAGGTTAGAAGAAAAATGCATAGGTGGCTATATAGTTAGTTCTATACTCCATACAATAAAAGCCTCCTAATAATAAAGTCATGACTCTATTATTAGGAGGCTATATATGTTAGCTATTGTACAAAAGATTATTTAATAAATCTACACTTAGAACTTATGTGTGAAACCTGCGTTTACGCCCCAGTCTGCTTTGTAGTCACCAGACAAACCTGTGGCAACGTCAGCAAATACGCTATTGTTGCTATTGAAGCCATAACGGCCGCCGAAAGCAAGTTCAGTCCAAGTACCTTTAAGGTCTTGCTCTGTTAATTTCGCAACACTGCCACTAGCAAATGCGGTTTTTACATTGCCTGTGAAAGCATGACCTGCTGCAAAACGTGTATAAAGGTTACCATTGCCAAATTGTTTACCCAATTCAAGGCCGATTTTACCAGAAGTGCTGTTTACACTAGATTGGTTAACAAATACATTACCTACATTGAAGTTACGGCCACCGAAGTGTGTAAAGTTCAATTGTGCTTGTGGTTCTACATAGAAACCATTAGCATATTTCAATGTTTTACCATAACGAACACCGATGCTATACGCATTGGATTTTGTATCGCCAGACATAGCTTCACCAATTTCATTTCGAGCTGTGAAGTCATTAGATACGCGACCAACTTGAGTTTCTACATGTACATATTGATCTTTGCCAAGGTCTTTCAAACCATAAGCACCTACGGAGAAGGATTTCACCTTGCCGGAACCATCGAATACATAGTCTTCAGAACCGCGAAGGTAAGATACTTGACCACCTACAGTCCAACCACGGCTGATTTTAGCATCATAACCGCCTTGGATGCGTGTATAATCTGTAGCTGTGTCGATACCGCTGCCAGAGTAGCTGTATTTACCGCCACCGATGCGAGCCCAAATACCAGTTGGTTCACCTTGTTGCAATACACGAGGACGATACATATCGTCAGCTAATGTACGCCAAGCGTTGATATTTCCTACTACAGCGGAACGAATACCACGCATATGAGGTGTATCATAAGCACCGCGAATAACAGGATTAGGATTTACTGGTTTAGGTGCTGGTGTTACAGGTGTAACCGGTTTAGGGTCTGGAGTTACTGGTGTAACTGGTTTAGGATCCGGAGTCACAGGCGTAACTGGTTTTGGATCTGGAGTTACAGGCATAACTGGTTTTGGGTCTGGAGTTACAGGCGTAACTGGTTTAGGATCCGGAGTTACAGGTGTAACTGGTTTAGGATCCGGAGTTACAGGCGTAACCGGTTTAGGATCCGGAGTCACTGGTGTAACTGGTTTTGGATCTGGAGTCACTGGTGTAACCGGTTTTGGATCTGGAGTTACAGGTGTAACTGGTTTAGGATCTGGAGTTACAGGTGTAACTGGTTTAGGATCTGGAGTCGGTGTAGGTTTTGGTTCTGGCACCACATAGGAGCCTTGGCCATTACCATCTTTCCAAGTAATATCCCCTTCTTTTTGATCTGTAGTCAACGCTTTTTTATAGCTAGACACGATACCTTTAGAAGCGATGGATACTGTACCAGAAAGGTTTCTTTCACCCTTTACATAGTTTTCATAATAGAATTTGTGGGCCAAGTTATCTAAAATCTTGTTTACATTACTTTCAGAGGAAGTATCAAGATGATCACCTGTTACATAGCCATGCACACCAGAGCCAGTCGCAGCGGATTTCACGATGAAGTTACCACCCTCGATATCAGCCGGATCAAGACCATTTTTCTTGGAGCCTTGTTTAGCGAAGTTCAAGCCCGTGCTATCACTCATGTCATAAATAACATTGATATGGCCGTCCAATTTATTTACATGAATGTCGCTGCGAGAATCTTGCGCAATACGGCTGAAACCTTCACGCGTACGAGTGCCTGTGAGGTTATTAATACTACTGCGTTCCGTTTTACCATCAATTTTGAAAGATTCCAAGCCACCCATGTAATCATGGCTCCACATGCCACCATCAAAGGTCATGTTGATTTCGCCGCCCTTATCCTCTAAGGTATTCACAGCTTTGCCAGAAAATTGGTTAGGGCTATTATGCGCACGGCCTAGGCCGATATTGATCACAGATGGTTGCTGTTCTTGATACGGAGGCATCATTTTATCAGATACCAGCACATCACCTTGCATATTAAACACTTTGTGTTTTACAGTACCCGCATCATCAATGCCGAGATTAATTTTACTATTATATGCAAACGCTACTGGATATGGAGACTTCCATGGTGCAGTAGTCACGTCCATAATCCCGCCATCTACTTGGATGGAACTGTTATTTAGCATGCCTGTAATGAAAGCTGGTTGACGATAGCGTTTAGGCAATTGAGATGCATCAGGAGTGTCCAAAGAGCCAATTGTAACTTGACCACCATCAGATGCGACTACACCATTCGCAGTCGTATCACCTGTACTTTCAAATTTACTATCTGCAGTAGTTGCAAAAATACGTCCATCAGAATTAAGACCTGCTGCAGCCCATGTGCTAGGCATAGCCATCGTAGATGACAATAAAGTCATCATAACAGCAGACAATAAAATCTTATTACTACCTTTCATCCTCTTATACCTCAATCAATATTTCACTTACAATACAATCACATTTGTGAAAGCTCCTTCATACTTGAATATATATCTATGAGTTGATTTATTAGTCTTTTTTATGATAAAAGATAGATATATACCTGTCTCTTATA